>JACIZP010000097.1 GCA_014359355.1 Calditrichota bacterium
ATCGTGGCAAATCAGCCAGCGGTGTTGGCTGGCGTGCTGGACATCGATGCGTCGGACAAAGGGGCGCGTTTCGTGCGTTTCTGCGACTGCTTCAATATTCCCCTGGTCACTTTTGTGGACGTCCCCGGTTTCCTGCCCGGCACGGCCCAAGAGTTCGGCGGCATCATCAGGCACGGGGCAAAGCTCCTCTATGCCTATTGCGAGGCAACGGTGCCAAAGCTCACGGTGATTACGCGCAAAGCCTACGGAGGGGCCTATGACGTGATGAGCAGCAAGCATGTGCGCGGGGACGTCAACTATGCCTGGCCAACCGCCGAAATTGCGGTCATGGGGCCCCAGGGAGCAGTGGAGATCATCTTCAAGAAGGAGATCGCGCAAGCTGCTGATCCAGTGCGGGCTCTCGAGGAGAAGGTGGCGCAGTTCCGGGCGGAGTTTGCCAATCCCTACAAAGCTGCCGAGCGAGGGTATCTGGACGATGTGATCGAACCACATGAGACACGACCTCGCCTGATCAGAGCCTTGGCGCTGTTGGACAGCAAAGCGGTGCCGGTGCCGCGGCGAAAACATGGCAATATCCCCTTGTGACTGGCGGCTACCTCGGAGAATAGCACGGTGAGCACGGTCCATCTTGCTCGGGGTAGTGGGCGTTCGGAATGGGGAGCAAAGTGAGCATGTTCAAGCGGGTGCTGATTGCCAATCGCGGCGAGATTGCGGTTCGCATCATGCGGGCTTGCCGGGAGTTGGACATCGAGACCGTGGCCGTTTTCTCGGAGGTGGACCGCTCCGCACGCCATGTGCGGTACGCCGACTATGCCTTTCCCATAGGCGGGGGGCCCGCAACTGAGAGCTACCTGTGCCAGGAGCGGATTATCGAGGCGGCGCTGCAGGCCAAAGCTGAGGCCATCCACCCGGGGTATGGCTTTTTGGCCGAAAATGCGGCGTTCGCACGGGCGGTGGAGACCGCCGGTTTGGTTTTCGTCGGGCCGCGTCCGGAGACAATCGCTCTGTTGGGCGACAAGATCGCCGCCCGTCACATGGCCAGCAGTGCCGGCATACCCGTAGTGCCCGGCGTGGAGCAGACCATCAGCTCCGCTGACGAGGCCGCAGAGGTGGCGCAGCAGGTTGGGTATCCGCTCCTCATCAAGGCGGCAGCCGGCGGCGGCGGCAAAGGGATGCGGATCGTACGTACCCCAGCAGAACTGCCGGAAGCGGTCAGGGCGGCCCGCTCCGAGTCCCAGTCCGCTTTCGGTGACGGCCGCATTTACATAGAAAAATACCTTGAGCAACCACGGCATGTGGAGATTCAGGTCATTGCCGACAGTCACGGCACCGTCTGTCACCTTGGCGAACGAGAATGTTCCATTCAGCGGCGCCACCAAAAGGTAGTGGAGGAATCCCCTTCCCCGATCGTGGATCAGGCGTTGCGTGCGGCTATGGGCGAAGCAGCGGTGCGTGCTGCGAGGGCAGCGGGTTACCTCAACGCGGGCACGGTGGAATTCCTCTTGGACGCGCAGCGCAACTTTTACTTTCTGGAAGTGAACACCCGGTTGCAGGTGGAACACCCGGTGACCGAAATGGTGACCGGTATTGACCTCGTCAAGGAACAGCTACGCGTGGCGGCGGGGTTACCACTTAGTTTCCGCCAGGAGGAGGTGCACTGGCGCGGTGCGGCCATCGAGTGCCGCATCTACGCCGAGGACCCCGAGAACGATTTCCTCCCGTCCACAGGGACGGTGAGCAGCTACCGGGAGCCGGGAGGGCCCGGAGTAAGGGTCGATTCCGGCATCGGCCAGGGGGATCAGATCTCTATTCACTACGACCCTCTCATCGCCAAACTCATCGTGTGGGGACAGACGCGCGCCGAGGCCATCGCTCGGATGCGACGCGCCCTGAGCGAATACACCATCATGGGTGTGAAGACCACCATACCCTTCCACCTTGCGCTGATGGCCAATCCGCGTTTCGTGGAAGGCAGGCTTTCTACCCACTTCATCCAAGAAGAATTCGCGCAACAGACGATGGAAGCCGCGCCGACCGATCGCCAGCTCCTCGCCGCGATGGCGTCGCTCGCCTGCATCCTGGACAGCCAGCGACAACAATCTGCGCGTCCCTCCGACAACACCTCACCCCGGATGGGAGCCTGGAAGCTGGCCGGACGCCGACGGGCAATCGAGAAGTACTGAACGTGTTTGCGGAAGATTCGACTGGGAACGCGCTTGCCATGCGATACCGCGCCGAGATCGATGCACACGAATTCGAACTTGACCTCCGTCTGCAAGGCCCCGGTGCCACTGCCATCGTGAATGGCACTGCCGTGCCCATCACCGTGACGCGCTTCGGAAGCTCGACCGAGTATGCCGTGCTATTCGGTAACCGCTCTTTTGCCTTCGACGTTCAGCAGAATGCAGCAGGAACCTGGGTTGCACACGGGGGACGCGTCTACCACTGCCGCGCACAGAATGCACGAAGAGAGGCGTTGGTGCGACTGACCGAGGCGCACGAGGGGCCCCACCAGGCCTGGTAGGTGCGGGCGCCTATGCCGGGCTTGGTCCTGGAAATCAGGGTGCGCGAGGGCGATGCGGTGGAAGCCGGCCAAGGGGTGCTCGTAGTGGAAGCGATGAAGATGGAAAACGAGCTCCGGGCTCCGTGCGCCGGAACGGTCAGGGAAGTGAAGGTCAGAGAAAAGCAGTCGGTGGAGCAAAATCAACTGCTGATTGTTTTTGCATAGACCCAAGTGCGGTGGCGTGAGCGACCGACTATTGGCCTCGTGTCGCAACCAAGACGCCAGCCTGAGCTGGTAGCATTGAGGAGATACCATGATGGGCAAAGCGCAGCGTGTCTGTACTCGCGAGGACGTCGAAGCCGGTTTGCGCCTTCTTCCCAACTATTGCGATCCTTGGACTGCCGAGGAATATGCGGCGGCTCTGCAGCAGGCTCCGGAGAATCCGTACCTGCTTTGCCGAACCGCACAGAGCTTCTACTTTGCCGGGTCCTTGAGTAGGTCGGTGGAGTTGTTTCAGAAGCTCCTGCAAAAGGTGCCACGTTGTGCAAGTGCGCGACACCAACTGGGCATGGCCTATTACCGGCAGGGCAAGTTAGCAGAGGCGCGGCGCACTTTTCGGGAGGTGACCAGAATTGACCCCCAATTTGCCATTGCCTACCACTGGCTTGGCTTGACCTGCTACCACATGGGGCGGCGGGACGAGGCCCTGCAGGCTTACCGCCAATGTCTGGAAAAGAGCCCGGAGTCTCTCATCGTGCTCTACGACATGGCCATCATCCATGCGGCGATGGGAAGGCACGAGGAAGCGGTACAAGTGTTGCGCCGTCTCACGGAAGCCTTTCCTGAGGATGCCGCTGCCTTCTACCACTTAGGCATGGCGTATAGCCACCTTGACCAGGACCACCAGGCTTTAGCCTGTTTCAAGCGGGCACTGGCGCTGGACCCACACGATCGCCGTGCGCGCCACATGGTGGAGGTGCTCTCGGAAGCTGCCAATCAGTCGCAACGCCTGCTGTGAGGGGAAAGATGCGAACCAAACGCAGAGGTGAAGACCATGGTAGGCATAGTCGGTTACGGTGCCTATGTGCCGCGCTATCGGATACGCATCGAGGAGATCGCCAAGATCTGGGGGGCTGACGCCCCCACGTACCGTCGTGGCCTAATGCTGGAAGAAAAGTCGGTGCCTGCTCCGGACCAGGATACCATCACGATGGCAGTCTGCGCAGCCCGTCATGCCTTGGCGCGGGCAGGCATCGACCCCAAGAAGATCGGGGCAGTCTACGTCGGTTCTGAGTCGCACCCGTATGCCGTGAAGCCCTCAGGCACCGTGGTAGCCGAGGCGATCGACGCTACGCCCGACGTGCACTGCGCCGACTTAGAATTTGCCTGCAAGGCGGGGAGTGAGGCAATGTTCATTGCTCTCGGGTTGGTTGCTGGGCAGACGGTTGAATATGCCCTGGCGGTGGGTGCCGACACCTCGCAAGGCGCCCCTGGTGACGCCCTGGAGTACTCTGCGTCGGCCGGTGCAGCCGCCTTCGTCATGGGCGCAGACAATTTGGTGGCAGAAGCAGAATTCACCTATTCCTACATGACCGATACCCCGGATTTCTGGCGCCGAGAGCATCAGTTCTACCCGAAACACGCTGGGCGTTTCACGGGCGAGCCCGCTTACTTTCACACAATAGTTTCAGCGGGTCGCGGCCTGCTGGCCAAGTCGGGACTGGAACCCAAGGACTTTGCCTACGCGGTATTCCACCAGCCAAATGGCAAGTTCCCGCTGCGGGTGGGGAAAATGCTCGGCTTCACCCCGGAACAGATCAAACCGGGGTTGCTCTGTCCCAAGATTGGCAACACCTACTCGGCCTCTTCACCCCTTGGCTTGACAGCTGTTCTGGACAGCGCCAAGGCAGGGGAAAGAATTTTCATGGTCTCCTACGGCTCCGGCGCGGGGAGCGATGCCTTCGTGTGGCGAGTTACCCCTCGCATCGACGAGGTACGGGACGCCGCACCTCGTACCTGGGACATTGTCAGCAAGAAGCTGAAGTACCTCGACTATGGCACGTACGCCAAGTTCAGAGGCAAAATCGTTATGGCAGAGGAATAGCCCTTGGGCCGGCTGCATGAATCCTGAGCGATGGAGGCAGACGTGGCACGCGAAGTAGCTATCATTGGCGTCGGGCTGAGCGAGTGGGGCGAGCTGTGGAACAAGTCACTGCGTGACATTTTTGTCGAGGCGGCCCTCAGGGCCATCGACGACGCTGGCGTGGACCGCATCGATTCCATGTATGTGGGCTGCATGAGCAGCGGCCTATTCGTAGGACAGGAGCACCTTGCTGCCCTGCTTGCAGATTACTTGGGGATGCGCCACATCCCGGCAGCCAGGGTCGAATCCGCCTGCGCCTCGGGAGGCCTGGCACTGAAGGTAGGGTTCTTGGAGGTGGCCAGTGGCGTAAGTGACGTGGTCCTGGTGGGAGGAGTGGAAAAGATGACGGACGTGAGCACCGACCAGGCCACTGCTGCCTTGGCCACAGCAGCTGACCAGGAATACGAAGTCTACTACGGTGCCACCTTTCCTGCCCTGTACGCCATGATGGCCAGGGCGCATATGCACCAGTTTGGCACCACGCGCGAGCAACTTGCCCAGGTGGCGGTGAAGAACCATTACCACGGCTCCATGAACCCCCATGCTCAGTTTCCCCACAAGATAACGGTCGAAGAGGTGCTTAATTCCATGGTTGTGGCTGACCCCTTGCGGGTGTTGGACTGCTCTCCCATCACTGACGGCGCGGCGGCGGCTGTCATTTGTTCCTTGCCCACGGCCAAGAAGATCTGCAAGAAACCCATCGTCAAAGTCATCGGATGTGGGCATGCCACCGACACGATCGCCTTGCATAGCCGCAGTGACCTGACCTATCTCCAGGCAACAGCACTTGCCGCGCAGCGGGCGTTTGCCATGGCCGGGAAGAAACCCGAGGACATCGATCTCATCGAACTGCACGACTGTTTTACTATCGCTGAGCTCATCGTGCTGGAATCTATGGGTTTCCTGGAGAGAGGAAAAGCCGGAGAAGCGACTGCATCTGGCGTCACCACCTTGGGCGGCAAGTTGCCCGTCAACACCAGCGGCGGATTGAAGGCAAAAGGACACCCAGTGGGCGCAACGGGAGTGGCGCAGGTGGTGGAGATTGTCCAACAGTTACGTGGCGAAGCAGGCGCCCGGCAGGTGGAAGGTGCGCGAGTCGGTCTCACGCAGAATATGGGCGGCACCGGCGGCAGCACGCTGGTGCACATCCTGGAGGTGCTCTGATGTCTGTACCAAAGTACTGGCGCGAAATACCGCGGCGTTACCGCCTCGAGGCAGGGCAGTGCACACACTGCGGCTCCACCTTCTATCCCCCTCGGCTGGTCTGTTCAGAGTGCAAGAGCCGGGAGTTTCGTACGGTCTGCTTGCCCATGGGAGGGGTGGTGGAAACCTTTACCGTGGTGCGCGTCCCCCCCAGCGCTCTTGTCGAACAGGCTCCCTATGTCTTGGCAGTGGTGCGCTTGGCAGATGGCACGAAACTTCTCACCCAACTCGTCGATTGTGAACCGGAGCAATTGACTATCGGCATGCCCGTACGACTTGAATTCAGGCGCATCTTCGCGGAGGGCCGCGCTGGCATCATCTGCTACGGCCACAAGGCGGTGCCAGAGTAGGCACGCCTGAGGCGCCCCATTTCTGCCCCGGAATGGGGCGCCGAACGTTTCTCAAGCGCAGGTACGACGGGAAAAGGTTCGGACACCAGCGTGTCCCCCCTGCTGGAGGAACGCCACGCCCGAAGAGCTGGCCGCCATAGGGCTGCCGCAGGGGTTCGTGGTAGGCACTGACGGGAGGAAAAAGCACCAGGCAATGTTCCGGATCGAAAGCCGTGTGGACACTTCTTCAGTAGAGTTCAAAGAAAACCGTGAGCATATGCTGCGTCTTGTGGAGGAGTTGCGGCAGCGTCTTGCCGAGGCCAAGAAAGGTGGACCTCCCTCGGCGCATCAGAAGCATAAGGCTCGGGGGAAACTGACGGCCCGTGAGCGACTGGCCAAGCTTTTCGACCCCGATTCCCCCTTTCTGGAGCTCAGCCCCCTTGCCGCCTTCGACATGTACGACAACCAGGCGCCTGCTGCGGGCCTCATCACGGGGATAGGGGTGGTACACGGGCGAGAAGTCCTGGTCATCGCCAACGACGCCACCGTCAAGGGCGGCACCTACTTCCCCATGACCATCAAGAAGCACGTGCGCGCGCAGGAAGTGGCGATGATGAACCGCCTGCCCTGCGTCTACCTGGTCGATTCCGGGGGCATCTTCCTGCCTCTGCAGGAGGGCACCTTCCCGGATCGTGACCACTTTGGGCGGATCTTTTCCAACCAGGCTCGCCTTTCCGCCATGGGCATACCGCAGATATCCGTGGTGATGGGCTCATGCACGGCCGGCGGCGCCTATGTGCCGGCCATGAGCGACGAGACGATCATCGTGCGGCAGCAAGGGACGATCTTCATTGGGGGGCCCCCCTTGGTGAAAGCCGCCACCGGCGAGGTGGTTACCGACGAGGAGTTGGGCGGGGCAGACGTGCATTGCCGCATCTCTGGCGTGTCGGACCATTACGCCGAGAACGATGAACACGCCCTGCAGATCTGCCGAAATATCATCGAGTGCCTGGACCCGCCGAACCGCTTTCCCATCGACGTTGCCGAACCGGAAGACCCCTACTACGACCCCGAGGAGCTGTACGGCATCATTCCGAAAAACCTTCGCAAGCCCTACGACATCCGCGAGGTCATCGCCCGCATCGTCGATGGAAGCCGCTTTCAGGAGTTCAAGCAGCTGTACGGCCCCACTTTGGTGTGCGGATTTGCACGCATCATGGGCTACTTAGTGGGCATACTTGCCAACAATGGCGTGTTGTTCAGCGAATCGAGCCTCAAGGGGGCACATTTCATTGAACTCTGCACGATGAGGAAGATCCCCCTTGTCTTCCTGCAGAACATCACCGGGTTCATTGTCGGCAAGCAGTACGAGCACGGAGGGATTGCCAAAGACGGCGCGAAGTTGGTGCACGCGGTGGCCAATGCGCAAGTGCCCAAATTCACAGTCATCGTCGGCGGCTCCTATGGCGCCGGCAACTATGCGATGTGCGGGCGCGGTTATGACCCCCGCCTCCTCTGGATGTGGCCCAACGGGCGCATCTGCGTCATGGGAGGTGACCAGGCTGCCGACGTCCTTCTCACGGTCAAACTCGAGGCGCTCAAGCGAGAAGGCAGGACAATGACCCCGCAGGAGATGGAAGAGTTTCGCCGCCCCATCGTGGAGCTCTACGAGCAGCAGGCAAGCCCCTACTATTCGACCGCCCGTCTTTGGGACGACGGAATCCTGGATCCGCTCGAGACTCGTACGGCCTTGGCGCTGGGCATCGCCATGTCCCTGAATGCGCCCATTCCCGAACAACGCTATGGCGTGTTCAGGATGTGAAGGGGCTCCGAGTGCCGTCCTGTCTAATGCGCCGGCTCAAGGCCACCTCCCATGATGCTCGCATGGGCGGGAGGCAGAAACAGTTCACTGCGCGATTCGGGCGGGAGATTCTGTGGGGCATTCTGGTTCCCACACCCTTAGGCAACAGTTCTCGGTGCAGAAAGAATCCTCATCGGAGCGGCCCCCAGCGCTCGCCCGAAATTGGCCTCAGACACTATTCTTGGCTTAACAGGCGCAGGACGAACCTCTATGACTGACTACCAAACCATTCAACTCCGCCGACAGGGAGCAGTGGTGACCGTGGCGCTGAACAGGCCCCAGGTGCGCAACGCCTTCGACGCTCTCATGCTGAGGGAACTGATCGACGCCTTCACCGGACTGGCTGGCGATTTTCCCAAAGTGCGAGTGGTTGTGCTCACGGGGAATGGCGCCTCCTTCTGTGCCGGTGCCGACCTCAACTGGATGAAGGAAACGGTGCATTACAGCGTCGAGGAGAATCTGGCCGACGCCCGCCAGGTGGCAGAATGCATGCACCTGCTCTATCGTTTACCGCAGCCGACCATCGCTCGGATCAACGGACCTGCCATCGGTGGCGGCATGGGATTTGTGTGCGCATGCGACATGGCGGTGGCGCAGTGCGACGCAGTCTTTAGCCTGAGCGAGGTGCGCATTGGCCTCGTGCCTGCGTGTATTTCGCCCTATGTGCTAAAGAAAACCGGTGAAGGACGCTGCCGCGAGCTCTTCCTTAGTGGAGAGCGTCTCTCAGCCGAGCGCGCCCACGCCCTTGGCCTCGTCAATGAAGTAGTTCCACCGGAGGACCTCGATGCGGCGGTTCAGCGCAGGGTCGAGCAGCTGCTTGCCAATGGCCCACATGCAATGGCAGCCTGCAAGGTTCTCCTGGAAAAAGTGGCGCACCAAGAGCTCGAAGAGGCGAAAGTGTTCACCGCCGAGCTGCTAGCGAACTTGCGGGCAGGGGCAGAAGCACAAGAGGGGATGGCTGCCTTCTTAGGGAAAAGGACCCCTCATTGGCGCAGGGACCCTTCCGGAGGTCAATGACAGAATGCTACGCAGGGTGTTGGTGGCCAATCGCGGAGAGATCGCGGTGCGCATCATCCGTGCCTGCCGGGAGCTCGGCATGGAGACGGTGGCTGTCTACTCCGAGGCGGATGCAGAGGCGCTCCATGTGCAGCTCGCCGACCAGGCAGTGTGCCTTGGTCCGGCGCCTCCGTTGCAGAGCTACTTGCGAGTCGAGGGGGTCATTGCCGCGGCGCACCAGACTGGTGCCGACGCGATTCACCCTGGTTATGGCTTTCTTGCTGAGAGCGCAGCGTTCGCGCAACGCTGTGAGGAGGAAGGTATCACCTTTGTTGGCCCTCACTCCGCAGCTCTGGCGCTCGTCGGCGATAAGGTCGCGGCTCGAGCTACCGTTGCCAGGGCTGGCGTACCCACCATACCTGGCATGCTCCTCAAGACGACTGATCTCTCCGTCCTCGCCTCTGAAGCTGACGCGTTGGGCTATCCCCTGCTGGTGAAGGCCTCCGCAGGTGGTGGAGGCAAAGGCATGCGCCTGGTGCGCCACAAGAGGGAGCTGAGAGCAGCCTTAGAAGCAGGTATCCGCGAGGCCGAATCGGCTTTCGGCGACGGTTCCCTGTACCTTGAGAAATGCATCGAGGAACCACGCCATGTGGAGTTCCAGGTGCTGGCCGATCATCACGGCAACGCGGTGCACTTGTTCGAGCGCGAGTGTTCGGTGCAGCGCCGATATCAGAAAATAGTTGAAGAATCGCCCTCTTCTGCCCTTCATCACGAGCTCAGGGGGCAAATGGCCGAAGCCGCGTTGAAGGTCGTTCGAGCCTGCTCATACACTAATGCCGGGACCGTGGAGTTCCTCCTGGGCAAGGATGGCACTTTCTATTTCTTGGAGGTGAACGCGCGCATCCAGGTGGAGCACCCGGTGACTGAGTTGGTGACCGGTGTTGACCTTGTCCGTCAGCAGTTGTTGATCGCCAGCGGCGAGCCGCTGCAATTGCGACAGGAGCAAATCGCGCAGCGCGGACATGCCATCGAGTGTCGCATCTATGCCGAGGATCCTGCGCGCGATTTTCTCCCCTGCTCAGGGACGGTGGTTTCACTGCAGGAGCCACGGGGCGCGGGGATTCGTTGCGATTCGGGGCTTTACCCAGGGTGCCGGGTGAGCATACACTACGACCCGTTGTTAGCCAAGCTCATCACCTGGGGGCAAGACCGCGAGCAAGCTCGGCGTCGCATGGTGGCGGCTTTGGAGGACTATGCAATTCTGGGGGTGCGCACGCAGATTCCGTTCCTCCGGGCCATAATGAAGCACCCGGCCTTCGTGGCCGGTCAGACGACTACCGGCTTCCTGCCCCGCTTCATGGATGAACTCTTGCGTGAGTCCTCCGATAAGGAGGCAGAACTGGACGCATTGCTGGTGGCGGCAATCGCCGAGTTCGAGCGAAGGCGAACCCCGCGCTCCAGCACCCCCAAGGAAATCACCCCATGGCAGCGGGTCGGGCGCTGGGAGCTGGGCATGGGCCACTGAGGTCGGAGACACGAAAGTGGAACTGGAAATGGCAATCGATGGCAACACGTACCGCGTCTCAGTCCACAAGGAGGGGAGCACCTACCGTGTCAACATTGCAGGTAACACCATGCATGTGACGTGCCGGGAATTGACATCTACCAGCAGACTGCTTGTGAGAGACGGCCAGACACGCCTCGTGCACCTTGTCTGCCAAGGAGAGGAGTACCAGGTGTGCGTCCGCGGCTGCGCGCTCACGGTAAAGTCGGGGACTCGCCTGCCCGCCGACCCAGCCGCCACAGGCCGACTACTGTCACAGAGTGGTCAAGTCCGCGCACCGATGCCCGGCAGACTCATCCGCTTGCTCGTGCACGTGGGTCAGCGCGTAAGCGCGGGCGACCGGCTCGCCGTCTTGGAGGCAATGAAAATGGAGC
>JACIZP010000098.1 GCA_014359355.1 Calditrichota bacterium
GCCAACGCAGCTATGGGTGCCTGTTCTTCAAATGACAATTCCACGAAGATCTACCTTAGCTCTGCACGTTCAGAATCTGCTTTGGAGTTGCAGCCACGAATTCCTGCACATACTGCGGTTCCAGCGTCACCACATCATCATACGCGCCGGCCACAAGCCTCTGATAACCCAAAACGGCCACGCTGGCCGCACTGGGAAGGCTGCGCATGGACAAATCAACGAAAGCCTTTTGCTGCACTGCGCGCAAGGTGGCCGGGTCAAGATGCCAGCAGCCAGGACCGACGACCACCGCCCCCGGTGGCAGCAGCCCAGGCAACGCCTCTGCCGCCACCACCTCCGGGCTCCCTTGCGGCGCCAAGGCACCATTGCTCTGACGGAACTGGCCAAGGTAGACCAGCTTTGCCTTTGCCGGCACAATGGCGCAGATTACCTCGGCGGGCCCGCCAGCTTGGCTGGCCAGCGCTTGCAGCGTGGAGATGCCGACCACCTTAGCTTCTGTCACCAGCGCCAGTCCCTTGGCTGCCGCCAGCCCAATGCGCAGCCCGGTAAACGAGCCCGGCCCAATGGAAACCGCGATGCCCTGCAGCTCACAAGCGCGGACCCCGCATTGGGCAAGGAGCAAGCGCAGCATCCCGTGGAGCCGCTCGTTGTGCACGTGAGGGCCAACGATGCGCGCCTCACCGCGCAGTTTGCCCTCCTCGACGAGCGCCACTCCGCACACAGACGTTGCCGTTTCGATTCCGAGCACCAACATCCGGACACCCTTACTCACTGTGCCGAGCGATGGTGATGCGGCGGCGGTTCGGTTCGTCAACCCCGCAGATGGCGATGGTCACGTCAATGCGCTCCGGGGGAAGGAGGCGCAACGCCCGCTCTGCCCACTCGATCAAACAGACACCCTCACCGTAGAAGTACTCCTCAAGTCCCAGCTCGGCCAATTCTTCCTCGCGCCGGATGCGATAGAAATCAAAGTGATAGACTGGCACCCGGCCTTGATATTCGTTGATCAACACGAATGAGGGGCTGGCCACAAAGCGCACGACCCCCAAGGCCCGACACACCCCCTGGATAAACCTCGTCTTGCCCGCCCCGAGCTCGCCAAACAGGGCCACCACGCTCCCAGGCCCGAGGCTAGCCCCCAACAGCTCCCCTAACGACATGGTCTCCTCCTCGCTGTTGCTGAGGCGTTCGAGGGGAAGGATAAGGCGCTCTGGGGAGGCGTGGCGGGCGGTCATTGCTTCAAATACTCTGCTACTTGGGCTCCAGCCGCACCACCGGCAGGATCATCTCCTCCATCGACGCACCCCCATGCTGCAGGCTGTCCCGGTAGTAGCTCAGGTAGTGGTGATAGTTGGTCGGATACACGAAGTAGAAATCCTCTTTGGCGATCAAGTAGTCGGTATTCAGGCCCCGCGGTGGAAGCCTAAAGGAGGCCGGATTCCGGACAATGATGGCATTCTTCGGATCGACTTTGAGACTCTTGCCGAACTTGTAGCGGAGATTGGTAGAAGTCTCGCGGTCGCCGATAACCTTTGCACCGCGCGTCACGCGAATGCTCCCGTGGTCAGAGGTCAGCACCACGGTCGCGCCTGCTGCCGCCAGCTCCTGCAGGGTCCGGAAGACGTGCGAGTGCTCGAACCAGGACTTGGTCAGGGAGCGGTAGGCAGGCTCGTCCACCGTAATCTCCTTGAGCACCTCCGAGTCACTCCGGCTATGCGCAAGAATGTCCACAAAGTTCAC
>JACIZP010000099.1 GCA_014359355.1 Calditrichota bacterium
CGCCGCGAGGGGACCCGCCCTGAGCGCGACAAACCCTGGCGTTCCCCAAAAAATTCCGTTGACAATTTTCTTTCCTTTGTTACATTACAACGCGCGGCGATGACCGTCTGCGTGAATAACATGTGGATAACTCATAAAGGAGAGAGGCTCCAGTACAACCGCGGAGGCTGTTTGGCGATTTAAGCTGCAGCGGCTATCAACATCTTGCTAAGCGCACTAATTTAAGGTTTTTAATATCTAAGACTTAAAAACAAGTATATCTGTTGATATCTTGTGGATTGTATGAGTTTGTATCCGGAGAGATTGGGGTATGAGTACTCACAGCGTTGAGTCGGGGTTAAGTTTCTGTTGATAACTCCTGGATGGAGTTGAAGCGGCGCGGAGAGGATATGGAACGGACTGCACAACAGGTCTGGTTAGACTGTCTGTCACTGCTGCGGGACAGGGTGAGCGCCCAGACTTTCACTACCTGGTTCAGGCCCGTCGAGGCTGTCAAACTGGAGGGGAGGCAGCTGACTATCCAGGTCCCCAGCCAATTCTTCTACGAATGGATCGACCAGCACTATCGCATGGTGATCGAAGAGGTGCTGGCGGAATGTCTTGGGGAAGGCGCCAGCATTCAGTACGCGGTGGTGGTCGGAGACAAGGGGGATCCCTTTCAGACCGCCGCGCCTCGGCAGGCGGCGCGGGGATCGTTGACCAATGGACGTCTCAGCGAGCAGTACACCTTCGAGAACTTTGTGGAGGGAGCAAGTAACCAGTTTGCCAAGGCTGCTGCGGTAGCCGTGTCAGAATCGCCTGGCAATACTGCTTTTAACCCTTTAGTAATCTACGGCGGCGCGGGTTTGGGCAAGACCCACCTCATCCAGGCTATTGGCAACCATGCGATTTCTGCAGGCACAGCGCGGCGGGTCGCCTACGTGTCCAGTGAGAAATTCACGCTCGAGTTTATCAACTCCATCCAGCAGAACAAGACGACCGAGTTTAGTGCCAACTATCGGAACGTGGACCTCTTATTGGTGGATGATATTCAATTCTTTTCGAACAAAGAGCGCACACTAGACGAGTTTTTCCACACCTTCAACGCCCTCTACCACGCCGGTAAACAGATTGTCCTCACCTCCGATCGGCCGCCTCGGGAGCTTCGCGGCATGGAAGAAAGGCTCATTTCCCGTTTTCAGTGGGGGTTGACCGTCGACATCCAGGTACCAGACTATGAAACGCGGCTAGCAATTCTCCATAAGAAGGCTGACCAGAACGGTCTGGAATTGCCAGAAGAAATATTTGACTTTATCGCTACTAATGTAACGATGAATATTAGAGAACTGGAGGGGTCCCTCATTAAGCTCCTTGCCTACTCTTCCCTGACGAGGACCGAAATTACGCTAGAGACAGCAAAGCGTGTCCTGCGGGATATCTGCCTACCCAAGAGGCAAAACATAACGGTGGAATACGTCCAGCGCGCGGTAGCTGATTATTTTGGTATTCCGGAAGATATGATGCGGGCCAAAACAAGACGCAAGGAGATTGCGCTTGCTCGCCAGGTGGCTATGTACCTAGCAAAAGTTTACACAAGTAGTTCCCTAAAGACCATAGGTCTCCATTTCGGCGGCAGGGACCATAGCACGGTGATTCACGCGCTCAATTTAGTTGAAAAACTGAAAAGCAGGGACGCAAAATTTCGCCAAAGAGTCGAAGAAATTGAACACCAACTTAGGATATCATCGTCGTAGGACCTGCCGTTTATCCACTATATAGGTCAATAAAGAGTTCTTTTTATGTGGGCAGCCCCAGAGATTTGCGGTCAGGTATAGACGGTCTGTTTTGGCGGCGTAGAGGACCTTTGTACTATTCACATAAAACCCACATTCACTGTTTATGACACAGAGCCATAAATTCTTAAAATTCTCATTCGCTGCCAACCGAAGACTCCCACTTACCAACATTTCCACACCTATTACCACAATCTTATACTAAATTTTTTCTTGAAAAGGATATAAATATTATTTACCTTTGACAGAACAGATACGCACAGTACACAAACAGGAGGGTGACAGATGGAGTACTCTGTCAGTAGAACTGACCTGTACAAAGCCCTACAGAAGGTTATGACCGTGGTACCCTCAAAAACCACGCTTCCAATTTTGAGCAATATCCTCATGAAGGCGGAAGGTTCATCGTTGGTTTTAACTGCTACAGACCTTGAAATCTCTGTTACAACATCAGTCCCGGCTGAGGTTATTGAACCTGGTGCCACTACTATCTCAGCACGGACCTTTAACGACCTCATAAGGGAACTCCCAGATGTAGGACTAAGAATTACCTGCGATCAAAGCCAAAGACTTACTATTACCACGGATCGTGGTACCTATGCACTGGCGGCCCAGGCGGCAGAGGACTACCCGACTATCACCGCCGAGGAGTATGAAAATGAGTTTACGATTGAACCTGATGTGCTCGAAAGGGTAATTGAAAGAAGCGTATTTGCCGTGTCAACCGATCAGCTTCGCCCGGCATTATCTGGGGTGTACTTTCAGGTGTTTCCGTCAGAGCTTCGCCTCGTGGCCACGGATGGACACCGCCTTTCTAAAGTTGTGTACAGAAAGGGTAATCTAAGTAATAGTGAGAGTAGCGCGATTATTCCACCAAAGGCGTTACAGGCAGCGCAAAAGTCCATCGAAGAGGGAGTAGCCCAAATTAGGGTGAATATTGCGAGAAATCATATCGTTTTTAGATCTGATGCCACTGAGGTGTGTGCAAAACTTATTGACCAGGAGTACCCTAACTACGAGAGAGTGATTCCCACGAATAACGACAAAATCATGATTATTGATAGATCTGAGCTAATCTCCGTACTTCGGCGCGTCGCCATTTTCTCGAGCACGATGACCCATCAGGTACGTTTTGACATAGAGCGAAACCTGCTGACCATCAGCTCCGAGGATATAGAGATCGGCGGAGAAGGGCGTGAATCCATCGCCATTGAGTATGTTGGGGAGCCGCTGAAAATTGGGTACAATGCTAACTACCTAATAGAGATTCTGCGGCACATTGACACACAGCTGGCCCGTTTTGAGCTACGCGACTCGATGAGCGCCGCCCTCATCCGCCCAACAGAACAGAGCGAGAACGAGGAGTTTCTGGCCCTTGTGATGCCAATACGCCTTACGGAAGAATAGGCCGTGCCTCTGCCTACTCTGCGCTAATGTGGTTGTATAAGTTAGGGTTAGAAAACTTCTGTAACTATGAGAAAGCCTCTATTTCTTTCTCTTGTGCGGTCAATATTCTGACAGGGGAGAATGCGCAGGGAAAGAGCAATATCATAGATGCCATCTACTATCTTTGCTTCATGAGGGGGTTGCGTGGCCTCCCAGACGGGAGCGTGGTGAAGTTTGGGTCGGGTGGATTCCTGGTATGGGGGGTTTTTGCTTTTGCTGGTGGGGTCGAAAAGGAGTGTCGCATCCAATATAGCGTGGACCACGGTAAGTCTTGCCACGTGAATCGAAAGCCAGTGGGACGGCGATCAGAGCTTATTGGAAACTTTCCCGTGGTGGCAATGTCCGGGGACGACTACCTGATCACTAAAGGGGGTCCAGCGGAGCGCCGCCGGCTCATGGACACCTTTCTTTGCCAGGTAAGTCCCGGCTATATGGAGGCTTTGCGCACGTACATGGCCGCACTGAAGCAGCGCAACGCCCTGCTCAGGGGGAATTGGTCCACAGGAGCGCGCGAACAGCTTGTGGTGTGGACAGAACAGTTAGTGACGCACGGGACCAACCTCATGGAGGCAAGAAGGCGATTTATCTCGGCCCTTAGCCCGCTGGTAAGCGACTATTTCCAGAGTATTACTGGTCCCGGCTGGCAGCTGAACGCCCGATATGCGCCTAATGTGCCAGAGACAGAAGGTGAGACGACGACTGAGGCCTTCTTTGAGCAGCTAAGGCGCCTCAGCGAGCGAGAGCGACAACTTGGAGTGACGCTGGTGGGTCCTCACCGGGACGATGTCGTTTTTGAAATTCACGGGCATAGCCTACGGGACTTTGGCTCGCGCGGCGATCATAAAGCCGCGCTCATCTCACTCCGTCTGGCCGAACACAGACTGCTGCATGAATGGCGGGGAGAAAGTCCCATCCTCGTTATGGACGACCTCTTAGTCGATCTTGATGAGAAGCGAGCCGCGCGGGTACCCCGCCTCTTTCCAAGCGACACACAGGTAATCCTTACGTCGACCTCCGCCGACGCAGGGCGGACATTGGGGCTGCCGGACGGCACATTCCGGCTCTGGCGCGTTCAGCAGGGGGCTATAGCGGAGGTCGCGGCATAAACCGATGCGCTCTCCATCTGACATGCGTCGGGTTCTGGATGAGCTTCTCCGCAACCTTGGCATCGAGAGGCGGGTTAAGGAGCAGATGGCGATTGCTCTGTGGCCTAAGGCGGTTGGAGAGCGGATTGCGCGGGTGAGCACCCCAGTGCGAATACGGGATGGGATTCTATTTGTGAGGGTGACCAGCAGCACCTGGCGCAATGAGCTGGTTCTCCATAAGCGAGAGATTCTCAAGAGGGTGAATGAGACAGTCGGCAGGGCTGTCATCGAAGATATCCGCTTTCAATAAAGGACCGGAGGTGGGTGACACGGTGGTGGAAAGTGAGGTGACGAACGGGGAGCGCTACGACGCCAGCCAGATCCAGGTTCTGCGTGGTTTGGAGGCAGTCCGGCGCCGACCGGCCATGTATATTGGGGATGTTTCGGTGCGGGGGTTGCACCACCTTGTCTATGAGGTGGTGGACAATAGCGTTGACGAGGCGGTTGCCGGCTTTTGCACCCAGATCGACGTGACCCTCAACAAGGACGGCAGTGTGACCGTCGAAGACGACGGCCGTGGCATTCCTGTGGACCTCCACCCGACGCAGGGTAAGTCAGCCCTGGAAGTGGTGATGACCATGCTGCATGCCGGCGGCAAGTTCGACAGGAAGATATACAAGGTCTCCGGGGGCCTGCATGGCGTGGGCGTCTCGGTAGTAAACGCGCTTTCGGAGTGGTGCGAGGTGGAGGTGCGGCGCGATGGTCGTGTTTATGTGCAGCGCTACGAGCGAGGGGAAGCCGTCACTCCGGTGCGCGTGAAAGGGAGGCGGAAGGGCACAGGCACCAAGACTACCTTCATGCCTGACCGGGAGATATTCCGCAAGCGAAACTTTAGCTTTGAGATCATTGCCGAGCGGCTGCGCGAGTTGGCGTTCCTTAACAAAGACCTGAAGCTCACACTCACTGATGAGCGAACCGGCCGCAAGGAGGTTTTTCGCTACAAGGGCGGTTTAGTGGCCTTTGTCGAGTATCTTGACCAATCGCGAGATCCCATCCATCCGCGCCCGATCTACATCTTCGACCAAAAGAACGGTGTCCCTATTGAGGCCGCTATCCAGTACAACACCTCCTACATGGAAAACATCTACACGTACGTCAACAACATCCACACCACCGAGGGGGGGACGCATCTTGTGGGATTCAAGACGGCCTTGACGCGCACCCTAAACAACTATGCAAGCCGACATAACCTGCTCAAGAATCTCGAAAACAGCCTGAGTGGCGAAGATGTGCGCGAAGGCTTGACTGCCGTCCTGAGCATCAAGGTTCTGGAGCCCCAGTTTGAGGGACAGACCAAAACGCGGCTCGGGAACAGCGAAGTGCGGGGGCTGGTGGAATCTGCAGTGGGTGAGGCCCTCAACGAATACCTGGAGGCCAACCCCAGCGTAGCGCGCAAGATAATCGAAAAGTGCGTCAGTGCTGCGCGCTCGCGCGAGGCAGCGCGCAAGGCCAAGGAGCTGACCAGGCGCAAGACTGCCTTGGAGGGCGGAACTCTCCCTGGAAAATTGGCCGACTGCGCCAGCCGTGATCCTGCCGAGTGCGAGCTTTTCATTGTAGAAGGCGATTCGGCGGGGGGCTCGGCGAAGCAGGGACGCGATCGGCGGTTCCAGGCCATTCTGCCGCTCAAGGGGAAGATCCTGAACGTCGAAAAGGCCCGCATTGACAAGATCCTCGCCAATGAGGAGATCAAGACCATCGTCTCTGCTATTGGTGCGGGTATTGGCAACGACGAGGTTGACCCCAGCAAGAGCCGCTACGGCAAAATCATCATCATGACCGACGCTGACGTGGACGGGGCGCACATCCGCACCCTTCTCTTGACCTTCTTTTTCCGCTATCTCCGTCCGCTGATCGAACAGGGCATGCTGTACATCGCCCAACCGCCCCTTTACCGGGTCGCCAAGGGGAAGGAAGAGCGCTATGTGTACGACGAAGAGGACCTGGACAAGGTCCTGGAGAGTCTTGGGCGAGATGGAGCTGAAGTGCAGCGCTACAAGGGCCTTGGTGAGATGAGCCCGCAGCAGTTGTGGAGCACCACCATGGACCCTGGTACGCGCACCATGCTGCAGGTGACCATCGAGGAGGCCTATGACGCCGACCGCATCTTTTCGGTGCTCATGGGAGACAAGGTGGAGCCGCGACGCAAATTCATCGAAGAGAACGCGCGCTACGTCCGCAATCTTGACGTGTAGTGGGTTGTGGGGAGAGTGAGGCGGAAGAGAGCATGGCCATAGGCGAGCAAGAAAAGATTATCCCCATTTTCATCGAAGAGGAGATGAAGGACGCGTACATCGACTACTCAATGTCGGTGATCGTGTCCAGGGCATTACCGGACGTGCGCGACGGTCTAAAGCCGGTGCACCGACGCGTACTGTTCGGTATGCGGGAGCTCAACCTCGGTCCAAATGCCCCGTACAAGAAGAGCGCGCGCATAGTCGGCGAGGTGCTCGGCAAGTACCATCCGCATGGTGATGCAGCAGTCTATGAGACCTTGGTGCGCATGGCGCAGGACTTTTCCCTGCGCTATCCCTTAGTGGACGGGCAAGGGAACTTTGGCTCCATTGACGGCGATGCGCCGGCAGCGATGCGCTACACGGAGGCACGTCTGGCGCCCATTGCCGAGGAGGTACTTCGCGACCTCGACAAGGACACCGTGGACTTTGTCCCGAATTTCGACGAGTCGCTGAAAGAGCCGACTGTTCTCCCCTCGCTTCTGCCGAATCTGCTGGTCAATGGCGCATCTGGCATTGCGGTGGGCATGGCCACCAACATTCCGCCGCACAACCTGCGCGAGGTAGTTGAGGGGCTCCTCCACCTCATCGATCGACCTTCTGCCTCGGTGCAGGAGTTGATGCAGTTCATTCAGGGCCCAGATTTTCCCACCGGCGCCATCATCGTGGGCAGCGATGGGATAGCCGAGGCCTATGCCACCGGGCGGGGGCGCATCGTGGTGCGCGCCAGGGCCAGCATCGAGGCCCAGCGCGGTGGGCGGGAGAGCATCGTCATCTCAGAGATTCCCTACCAGGTGAACAAGACCACCTTGATCGAGGCGATTGCCGAGCTTGTTCGCAACCGCAAGGTGGAGGGGATCAGCGATGTCCGCGATGAGTCCGACCGGGAGGGGCTGCGGATCGTGTTGGAACTGCGGCGCGACGCCCCCGGCAAGCAGATCCTCGAGTACCTGTACCGGCACACGCAGATGCAGACCACCTTCGGCGTCATCATGCTCGCCCTGGTGGATGGTGTGCCGCGCATCCTCGACCTCCGGCAACTGTTGCAGCACTTTCTCGACTTTCGCCATGAAGTTGTGGTGCGCCGCACCAAGTTTGAGCTCGACAAGGCCGAGAAGCGCGCGCACGTGCTGGAAGGGCTCAAGGTAGCATTGGACAACTTGGATGCCATCATCGCGCTGATCAGGCGCTCCCGCGATCCAGAGACGGCGGCAGCCGGTCTTATGAAGCAATTCCGCCTCAGCGAGATCCAGGCGCAGGCCATCCTGGACATGCGCTTGCAGCGTCTCACTGGCCTAGAGCGCAAGAAGATCGAGGAAGAGTACCGGCAGATCCTCAAGAAGATTGCCTACCTCAAAGGCCTCTTGGCGAGCAAGGCCAAGCGCATGCAGCTCATCAAGGAGGAGCTGGCGCGACTCCGCGACCAGTACGGCGACCGGCGGCGCACGGAGATCATCACCAGTGCCGATGACTTTTCCATCGAGGAGATGGTTGCCGAAGAGGCAATGGTCGTGGTGGTTTCGCAGCGCGGCTTTGTCAAACGCATGGCAACCTCGGCCTTTAGGCGTGAGATTGGAGCCTCCTGGCCTGCGGTTGTCGCGGAAGGAGCTGAAGACTGGCCAGCGCAGTTCATGGCCGCCGACACGCAGGCACAGCTCCTCTGCTTCACGAACATTGGCCGCTGCTATTCCCTCCGGGTACTGGACATACCCGTGGGCGGGAAGATCGCCCAGGGCAAGTCGCTTGCTCATCTGCTGGGCCTTGCCAAAGAGGAAAGGGTAGTCGGCTGCTTTCCGGTGAAGGAATTTGGCGAGGACCAGACCGTGCTCCTGGTCACCGCGCAGGGTCAGGTAAAAAGGGTGGCGCTGGCCGCCTTTGCCAACCTGCGGCGGAGCGGCGCAGCGGCTATCAACCTCCGGGAGGGCGACGAGCTCCGGGCGGCGCAGTTGTGCATGGGGAACGAGCATGTCTGGCTGGTCACCGCCCACGGGCGAGTGCTGCGCTTTGCGGTGGAAAGTTTGCGCCCCATGGGCAGGAACGCCGCGGGCGTGCGTGGCATCACTTTGGCAGCGGACGATGCGGTGGTGACAGGCCAGTTGACCACCGGAGAGCCGTCGCTCCTCATTGTCGGCGAGCGGGGACAGGGACGCCTACTCAAGGCCAAGGAAGTAAGGCCTATGGGGCGCGCCACCAGGGGCGTGACAGGGCTCAAGACGTCCGCGAAGAGCGGCCCGGTGGTGGGCGCCGCGCTCGTCCGCGCCACGAGTGATTTGATTGTAGTCACAGGTGACCAGCACAGTGTGGCCTGGCGCACTGCAGGGGAACTGAAGCAACAAGGACGGTTGCTTGAGCTGAAGGCCAACGAGCGCGTCGTGCGGGTCGCAGCGCTGTCCCTTCCTCATGGGATGGCCTGAGTCCGAGAGGGGTAAAGGGGGCTGCGGAGGAAACGCGTGGATCCGGCACTGTGGCAGAAAGAGAAGGAGCTGATCTCCGACCTCCTGGTGCGGCGCATCATTGGCCAGGAGGACAAGGAGACTTTTACCTACGATGAGCTGCTGCGGAAGCCTCTGCCGGATTTCCTGCGGGTGCACATCAAGACCCAGGCCCGCCGCTTCCTCCAGGAAGAAAAGCCCATGTCCTGGAACCCTTCGGCCCGCTACAAGTTCGACGACCCGGAGGTGCGCGAGGCAGTCGAACGCATGTTGGGCACCCTTCTGCTGAAGACACGCTTCAGTCGCAGCGAAATCAAGCGGTGGATAGAACTGGGGGTCAATTTTCAGGTGGACGTGCTGGTGCGC
>JACIZP010000100.1 GCA_014359355.1 Calditrichota bacterium
TCTACTATTACGACATGAGTGGCAAGTTGAGGCAGCGTCTCACCAGCGGGGAGTTTACCGTGAGTTCCATCAACCTGGTAGACGAGGCGAACAGGGCTGTCTACTTCCAAGGTGCGCCGAAAGGAGTAGTGGAAAGCCACCTCTACCGCGTGGGGCTCGATGGCAAGGGCCTCAAGAAGCTCACCGCTGCCCCGGGCAGCCACAGGTGTAACGTCTCGCCGCAAGGAAGTTACTTCATAGACACTTACAGCAGCATCGCCCACCCGTCCAAAATGGAACTGCGCTCTTCCGACGGTAGCTTGGTGCGCACCCTGGGCGACACCCGGCTACCGATTATGGACGAATACGCCTTGGGCAAGGTTGAGCTCTTCACCATCCCCTCCGGTGACGGCTATGACCTACCCGCGGTGTGGGTCCTGCCGCCGGATTTTGACCCGGCGCAGCGCTATCCGGTTCTGTTCGAGATCTACGGCGGACCCGCCTCGCCGACGGTGTCTAACTCCTTCCGCAGGCTGAGCTGGTACTACTTGGCCCAGCAGGGGATTATCGTCATCTCCGTGGACCATCGGGGCTCTGGCCACTTTGGCAAGAAGGGCGTGGCCGCCATGCATCGCAACCTGGGCAAATGGGAGATGCACGATCTCATTGCCGCGGTCAAGTGGCTGCGCCAGCAACCTTTTGTCGACCCGGCGCGCATCGGCATCGAGGGCGGAAGCTACGGGGGCTACACCACCTGCATGGCCCTCACCTACGGGGCGGACTATTTCACCCACGGCGTGGCGGAGTATTCGGTAACCGATTGGCGTCTCTACGACACGGTGTACACTGAGCGGTACATGGACACGCCTGCGGAGAATCCCGATGGCTATGCCTTTGGCTCGGTCCTCACCCACGCCGACAAGTACAAAGGGCACCTGCTCATCACCCACGGCACGATGGACGACAACGTGCATATGCAGAACACCATTCAGTTCATCGACCGTCTGGAGGAGCTCAACAAGGAGTTCTCTCTGATGCTCTATCCCAATGCCCGGCATGGCATCGGCGGCAGAAAGGGCGCCCACGCGCGCAAGGCAACTGTGCAATTCTGGTTCCGCCACTTCCTCGGCAAGGACATACCAACTGAAGAGACCGCTGAGTAGAGACCGCAGACCGACAAGAAAGGACCCGTGATGGCTAAGAAGAGCAGCTTCCTGGTCAAATGTGCGTTGATTGGGGGATGCTTCCTTTTTCTGGCTTCCAGTCCCAAGAAGTGGTGTGTCCTGAAAAGCACGGACCTCTCGCTGGGGGCCCATCACACCCGCCACCTGGAGGTCTTTGGCAAGTATGTTGAGGGGTTCAACAACGGCATAAACACCGCCATCTTGCAGGCGATAGACATAGTGCAAGCTCACGCCATGGATGGCGGTGGCTATTTCACCGGTAAGGACTCGGTGCCCACCGAATCGCCCGTCTACTACAACCTGCACCTTTTTGGCAGGCCGCTCATCGAGGTGCCCAGGCACTCCAGCTACTGCAGCGGTGCTACCTATACGGCCTTCATTGAGGCGCTCAATCTCCTGCTCGGTGAGCGAGGCGACGAGCTGAGCGAAGAGCGCTACGAAGCACTACGCATGCAAGAGCCGGACGGCAGCAGGCGCGAGGACCTCGTCAAGTTCTGGGGATATTGGAACGCCGATGGCTTTGGGTCCCACTACGCCTTAGTGCAGTACGGCAAGATGGGCGAGCCCATCGCTCCGGAAGACTTACGCCCAGGCGACTTTGTCAACATCTCCTGGCGGAGTGGGCTCGGCCACTCAGTCATCTTCCTCGGCTGGGCAAAAGTCAAGGGGGACAAGAAGATGCTCTACTGGTCCAGCCAGCGCGCCACCAACGGCTACGGCGATCAGCTCGTCTCGCTGAAAAGAATCAAGAACATCAAAGCCGTGAGACTGACCAAACCGGAAGGTGTTTTCTCCTTCGATCCGGCCACGCCGGTGGACATCAACATCAGGGGCGACCGGATAGGGTGGTAGGTCAGAGCGCACGTCACTCACGACTTGGAAAGGATCGGCGTCTCTCGCCCATGGAGATGATCAGAGTAGACGAGCTCACCAAGAGGTTCAAGAGCCTCACAGCGGTGGACAGGGTGAGCTTTGCAGTGGAAGAGGGGGAGCTGTTTGGCCTCCTGGGTCCTAACGGTGCCGGCAAGACGACGCTCATGCGCATGCTGACCACACTGTTGCAGCCCACCTCCGGCACCGCCTCTGTAGCCGGGTTCGAGGTGACCAAGGCGCGCAATCAGGTGCGGGCATGCATCGGCATTGTGTTCCAGGAACCGGCGCTGGACCGCCAGCTTACCGGCCGCGAGAACCTCGACTTCCATGCTCGCATGTACGGGTTGAGCAAGTCCGAGCGGCGGGCCCGGATCGCAGAGGTGCTGGAACTGGTGGAGCTGACCGAGCGAGCAGACGATCTGGTTGAGCACTACTCCGGAGGCATGCAACGCCGCCTGGAGATAGCGCGCGGGCTCATCAACTGTCCCAAGGTGCTCTTCTTGGATGAGCCTACCCTGGGTTTAGATACCCAGACGCGCCGCAAGATTTGGGATTACATCCGCACCATGAATCGCCAACGCGGCACCACCATCGTGCTCACCACCCACTACATGGAAGAGGCGGACGCCCTGTGCGACCGCGTGGGAATCATGGACCTGGGCAGGATCGTGGCCCTGGACACGCCGAAACGACTCAAGGACCTCATCGGGGCTGATGTGGTGACGTTGGAGGTGGAGTCCGGCGACTGCCAGCCACTCCGTGAGCTCCCCTGGGTGCAGTCGACGGTGACCCATGACGACCATCTCACCCTGACCTTGAACAACGGCGAGCGGCGCATACCCCTTCTCTTGGAAGTGGCGCACCGTCATGGCATCAAGATAAAGAGCGTGGAGCTGCATAAACCAAGCCTCGAGGATGTGTTCCTGCGCTTCACCGGGGCGACCATTCGTGACCGCCACGCAGCGGAAAACCACAGGCATTGGCGGCCGCGTCGCCCTTAGGCCGGCCTCGACACGGGAGCCAAAGGAGTGAGAATGAAGGTAGTGAGCTTGCAGGCTGTGCACATGCTCTGGCTGCGGGAGATGAAGCGAACCTGGCGCGCCAAGAGCCGCATCATCGGCTCGTTGATGATGCCACTCTTCTTCCTCCTCTTCTTGGGCTCGGGTTTCCGCCGGGCTGCCCTCCCTGGGGTCCCCGCAGGGGTGGACTACATGAGCTTCTTGATCCCGGGAGTGGTAGGCATGACTCTCCTGTTCAGCAGCACCTTTGGCGGGCTGCAGGTGCTGTGGGACAAGGAATTTGGCTTCCTCAAGGAGATTATGGTCACGCCGGTGTCGCGGTTTTCTATCGTGCTAGGACGCCTCGCTGGAGCATCCACCCTCGCCATGGGGCAGAGCCTTGCCATCCTTCTTTGCGCCGTGGCGTTGGGCTTCAAGCTGAGCAGCGGCTGGGGCCTGGCACTTGGCGGTGTATTCATGCTCCTCATCGCGTTCACCTTCATCGGCATGGGCTTGGCCTTTGCCTCGCGCATGAACGACATGCACGGCTTTCAACTGGTGGTCAACTTTGTGGTCTTTCCCATCTTTTTCCTCTCGGGTGCACTCTTCCCAATCCAGAACCTGCCGCGCGTATTGCGACTCCTCTCCTACCTCGACCCCTTGACCTACGGCGTCGACGGCCTGCGCGGAGCCCTGGTGGGTTCTTCGGCCTTCCCACTCGGCCTTGACCTCGGCATTTTGGCACTGATTTGTGGGGGCGTGCTCCTCATCAGCTCGCTCCTGTTCGAAACCAGTGACGTGGGACATTGAAGGCTCGCCAGGAGCGAATTCCCCATGAGTGCACCTGTGCTGCTCTACATCGTCGACGTTTTTGCCGAGCAACGTTACAGCGGCAACCAGCTGGCCGTGTTCCGTCATGCACAACACCTCAGCATAGAGGAGATGCAGCTTCTGGCGCGGGAGATGAACTTTTCCGAGAGTACCTTCATCGTTGGCGAGTCGCGGGCAGCAGAGTCTTTCCCGGTGCGCATCTTCACGCCCGCCACGGAACTCCCTTTCGCAGGGCACCCGACCCTTGGGACCGCCTTTGTGATCCAACAGGAGGTCCTTGCCGGAGAGCGCGTGCCAGAAGTGAGCCTGGACCTTCCGGTGGGCCGCATCCAGGTGCGCTTCGACTACGGCGAGCAAGGCCCCGAGCGGCTGTGGATGAGGCAGAACCCGCCGGTGTTTGGCCCATTGGTGGGAAAAGAACTGGTGCAGCGAGCCTTAGGACTTGCCGATGGCGACCTAGCCCCGTTACCGGCAGAAGTTGTTTCCACCGGTTTGCCTTTCATCATTGCCCCGTTAGCGAACCGCGCGGCGCTGAGCAAAGCGCGCCTCACTTCTGACCCGAAGTTGCTCGAACGGCTGCCGCTGAGGGCATTTCTCCTCTTCTGTCCGGAGACGCGCTCCGCTGCGAATCACCTGAGCGTGAGGGTTTTCGCTCACCAATACGGCGTGCCGGAAGACCCGGCGACCGGCAGCGCCAACGGCTGTCTGGCCGCCTATCTGGTGCGGCACCGGTACTTTGGCACGGGGGAAATCGACATAAGGGTGGAACAGGGTCATGAGCTTGGCAGGCCTTCGCTACTCCTCCTGCGCGGCCGAAAGGAAGCCGGGGCGATCAGAGCCGAGGTGGGCGGAAAGGTGATCATGGTCGCGAAGGGAGCACTCGTGGAGAGCGGTTCATGAGCAGGCAGAGACAGGGGAGGCAGGTGCTCCTTAGTTCGTCGTTGCGCGCCTGGCCATGAGCAGGTTGGTTCGCTTCTTTGCCACAGGGCCGGACAGGCCCATGCGCCGCGACGCCCAGGAGATCGACCACCTGTATCGGCGCACCCGCGCCTCGGTGATGGTCGGCATCACCCTGGGCTATGGCCTCTCGTACCTTTGCCGGCTGGGCATTGCAGTGGTCAAAAAGCCACTCATCGATGGCGGGCTTGTGACGGCAGAGCAATTGGGGGTCATTGGGGCGGCGTTTTTCTACACGTACGCGGTGAGCCGGTTCACCAATGGCTTTTTGGCGGATCACGCCAACATCAAGCGCTTCTTCCCGGCGGGACTGCTATTGTCGGCCCTGGTCAACTTGGCGGTAGGGGGTAACACTGCCTATTGGCTATTTGTCCTCCTCTGGGGGCTCAATGGTTGGTTCCAGGGCTTTGGCTCCGTCTCCTCGGTGGTAGCGCTCAACCACTGGTTCGCCGACGACGAGCGGGGCCGCTTCTACGGCATCTGGAGCACTGCTCACGCCTTGGGCGAAGGTCTGACCTTTGTGGCCACTGCGGCGGTTGTCGCGGCCCTGGGGTGGCGCTTTGGCTTCATCGGACCTGGACTGGTCTGCATAGCGGTGGCAGTAGGCCTGCACCTGGCTCTGGCGGACCGCCCGCAGACGCTCGGGTTGCCGCCTGTGGCACAATGGCGCCGGAGCGGAAAGGTTGCGGACCCGGCTTCCACCCGCGGTCGGGACCGCTTCAAAGACCAACTGCGGGTGCTGAAGATGCCAGCCGTGTGGGTGCTGGGTTTGGCCTGCATGACCATGTCTGCCACCCGCTATGCCATGAACAGCTGGGGCGTCCTCTACCTGCAGGAGGCGAAGCACTACACTTTGGTCAAAGCGGGGAGTATGTTGGCGATCAATACCGTGGCCGGCATCGCGGGCTGTGTCGCCTACGGCTTCATTTCCGATACCCTGTTCAAGGCAAGAAGACCACCGGCCAACCTGCTCTTCGGCCTCATAGAGGTAGGCGCCTTGGCGGCCATTTTCCTCTGCCCGGCAGACCGCCCACTGTGGCTCTCGGCGGCGTTTGCGCTGTACGGGTTCGGCCTCAGCGGCATCCTTGCGGCGCTCGGCGGTTTGTTCGCCATTGACCTGGCGCCCAGGCAGGCTGCGGGAGCAGCGATGGGCTTCATCGGCGTGTTTAGCTACCTCGGCGCCGCCTTCCAGGAGTTGATCAGCGGGCTGCTCATCCACCGGGCAACTACTGTGGTAAACGGTGTGCGCCATTACGATTTTCGCCTCGCAACTTGGTTTTGGATAGGGACCTCGGTGGCCTCCTTGCTGTTGGCCACCTCGCTGTGGCGGGCAGGGCGCCGGGAAGAAAAGGGCACGGTGTGAGGATCGGCCTTTTTGTTGGGGCCGCTTCTCGGCGGGTTTTCCGCAGGCGAGAGTCGACGCGGGAAGGCTGAGACCCACCCCAGTGTGCACCTGGAGGTTTCCGGCAAGGTTGCAGCCCAATTGGTAGATGGTGACACAGTGCGGGCCCTTGGCCGCAGGGGCTCAGGTAGCTGGCCCGACACTTTGCCAAGTGACGGAGGTAACGATGCGACCACTTCTCTGTGTTGTCATTCTCACGACAAGCGCGGTTGCGGCCAGTGGGCAGCGCCCGTTTGAGCAGGATACCATTGCCACGCCGCAGGGGCCGCTGCACATCACCTTCATCGGCCACGCCTCGGTCATGTTCACGTGGCAGGAGAGGGTCGTGCATGTGGACCCGGTCACGCGCGAGGCTGACTATGCCACGCTGCCCAAGGCCGATCTCGTGCTCATCACTCACGAGCACCGTGACCACTTGGACACGTTGGCGTTGCGCCAGGTACGCAAGCCTTCCACGGTCATCGGCATTCCTCCTGCATGTGGCGAGATGGTGCCCGAGGCAGTCGTCCTCCGCAACGGCGAGGTAGACACCTTGGCTGGGTTCCTTGTGCAAGCGGTGCCTGCGTACAACGTCGTGCACAAGCGGAACACCGGCGAGCCTTTCCACCCGCCGGGTCGGGGGAATGGCTATGTGGTCGCCTTCGGTCAGACACGCGTGTACATTGCGGGCGATACCGAAGACGTTCCCGAGATGAGCACACTGGGCCACATCGATGTTGCCTTTCTGCCCATGAATCTGCCCTACACCATGACACCAGAAATGGCCGCCAACGCAGCGCGGATGATGCGGCCGAAGATCCTTTATCCTTACCATTACGGCAACTCGGATGTTCGACGGCTGGTGAACCTTCTACGTGACGAGAAGGAGATCGAGGTGCGCATCCGGCAAATGCGCTGAGCCAACCTGAGTAAGAAGACCAAGGCAAGGATAACCGTCGCGACTGCGGCAAGGAGGTACTCATCGTGAACAGGGATTTGCGCCGGCCCACTTTGCTCCTCAATGTTCAACGGGCCCGGCAGAACATTGAGCGCATGGCAGCAAAAGCGCAGCGGAGCGGTGTGCGCTTCCGCCCGCATTTCAAGACACACCAATCGGCGCACATCGGCCGCTGGTTTCGGGACTATGGCGTGCAGGCCATCACCGTCTCGTCGGTGGACATGGCCTGGTATTTCGCGCGTGACGGGTGGCGCGATATCACGGTGGCCTTCCCCGTCAATCTACGTCAACTGGACGAGATCAACCGCCTGGCGCGCAAGGTTCGGCTTGGCCTGGTGGTGGAATCCACAAAGAGCGTGTGGGTGTTGCGCGAGCAATTGAAGGCCACTGCCGACGCCTGGATCAAGGTCGATGTCGGCTACGGGCGCACAGGCCTTGCCTGGGACGATGCCACGCGTCTGACCACCCTGGCCGAAGAGATCGAGCGCTCGCCGAACCTTCGCTTGCGCGGCCTCCTCACCCACGCCGGGCATTCTTATCGGGCGCGCTCCCGCGAAGAGATCCAGGTCATCCACCAGGAGAGCGTGGCCAGACTGAACGGCGCGCGCCAGCGCTTGCAGGCAGTGGGCTTCACGGATCTTGAGCTCTCCACTGGGGACACGCCCTGCTGCAGCGTGGTGGACCACTTCGGCGCCGTGGACGAGGTACGCCCCGGGAACTTTGTCTTCTACGACGCCATGCAACTGTGCCTGGGCAGCTGCAGCGAGCACGACCTGGCCGTGGCGGTGGCATGTCCGGTAGTGGCGCGACACGAGGAGCGCAACGAACTGGTGATTTGGGGAGGGGCGGTCCATCTCTCCAAGGACGCGGTGACCGACGGCTCGCGCACCCTGTATGGCCTGGTTGCCTTGCCTGCGGACGGCGGCTGGGGACCGCTGGTGCCGGAGGCCTATGTTGCCGCGCTCTCCCAGGAACATGGCATTGTCAAGGCCGAGGGCCACTTCGTGCGCAAGGTGCAGCCGGGCGACGTGCTCATCATCGTGCCGGCCCACGCCTGCCTGACCGTAGCCCACATGCGCCAGTACCTGACCACCGAGGGGAAGGTGCTAAAAACGTGTGGCATTTGAGGGCGCATTTTTCTATCTTTGCCTCGGGCGATGGGGTAGCACCTCCGCCCGCAAAACGACCAGGAGGAGCGACCGAGTCGTGGCCATGACGGAACGCATTGCGAGGTTGCGCGAGCAAAGCCTCAACGCTGTGCCCCGCTTGTCGGCCGAGCGCGCCTTGTTGCTGACGGATTTCTACAAGTCGGGCCAGGCCGAGCGCGTCTCAGTGCCGGTGGCCAGGGCACTTGCCTTCGCCCACATCCTCGCGCACAAGGCCATTTGCATCAACCAGGGCGAGCTCATTGTGGGCGAGCGAGGTCCGGCACCCAAGGCCACACCCACCTATCCGGAAATCTGCACGCACAGCTTAGCCGACCTCGAGGTCCTCCACTCCCGCCCAAAGATCTCATTTGTAGTCGACGAGGCGACGCGCCAGGCCTATGAACAGGTCATTATCCCCTTCTGGCGGGGCCGCACCATGCGCGAGCGCATCTTCGCCGAAATGGACACGGCTTGGCGCCAGGCGTATGAGGCAGGGGTGTTTACCGAGTTCATGGAACAGCGCGCCCCTGGCCACACTGTGCTGGACGACAAAATCTATCGGCTGGGGATGCTGGACTTCAAGCGGCTGATCAAGGCGCAGATCGCCGCACTCGACTTTTACCACGACCCAGAGGCGCTGGCCAAACGCGAGGAGCTTCGCGCCATGGCCATCGCCGCGGACGCATTGATAGCC
>JACIZP010000101.1 GCA_014359355.1 Calditrichota bacterium
GACGTCAAGGTAATCATGATCGGCGACCCCTGGATTTACCAGGTGCTCTTCTATCAAGACGACGACTTTAAGAAGATTTTCAAGGTGAAGGCGGACTTTGACAGCGTGATGCCGCGGGGCGAGCCGAACGTGCTCCAGTATGCCTCATTCATCCGCAAGATCTGCAATGACGAGAAGTTGCTCCACTTCGACCGCTCGGCTGTAGCGGCAGTGGTCGAATACGGCGTGCGTCTGGCTGGCCGGCAGAACAAGCTCTCCACCCGTTTCAACTATGTCGCCGACCTGGTACGCGAGGCGCACTACTGGGCGGTCCAGGAAAAGGCCTCCATTGTCACCGCCAAGCACGTGGACAAGGCCCTGGAAGAGAAGGTTGAGCGCGTCAGCCTCATCGAGGACAAGATCCGGGAGCTCATCGCCGAAGGCACCTTGATGATCGACACCGAGGGAAGCAAGGTCGGGCAGGTGAACGGCTTGTCGGTCATCGACCTGGGCGACTATGCATTCGGTCACCCCTGCCGCATCACCGCGCAGACGGCCATGGGACGCGCCGGCATCATCAACATCGAGCGGGAGGCGGAGCTGAGCGGCCCCACGCACAACAAGGGCGTGCTAATCTTGGCCGGTTACCTACGCGGCAAATTTGCCCAGGACAAACCGCTGAGCATGAGCGCCAGCATCTGCTTTGAACAGAACTACAGCGGGGTCGATGGCGACAGCGCCTCCTCCACCGAGATGTACGCGCTCCTCTCCAGCCTGGCTGATCTACCCTTGCGTCAGGACATCGCGGTGACAGGCTCCGTGAACCAGAAGGGGGAGATTCAACCCATCGGCGGGGTGAACGAGAAGATCGAGGGTTTTTACCGCGTGTGCAAGGTGCGGGGCCTCACCGGGCAGCAAGGGGTCATCATCCCGCGGCGGAACGTTGATGACTTGGCCCTGCACAAGGAAGTGGTGGAGGCCGTGAAGAAGGGCTTGTTCCACATCTACCCGGTGGACACTGTCGATCAAGGCATCACCATTCTGACAGGCGTTCCTGCAGGAGAGCGCGGCCCAGACGGTCGCTTCCCTGAGGGGACGGTCAACGCGCGCGTGGATGCCCGTCTCCGAGAATTGGCAGAGGGACTTCGCCAGTACGCCCACGTGCCGACGGAACAGGAACAGAACTGAGGAGCAAGAAACCGGTATGCAGAACCTCTACTTTGCGCTGTTGGGCATGACCGCAGGGATCCTCGGGGGTGCCTTTGGCATTGGGGGCGGGGTGCTCATGGTGCCGGTAATGATCCTTTTCATGAAGGTGGAGACGCACGTGGCCATTGGCACTTCCCTGGCCGTCATCATCCCCATCTCCATCGCCGGCGCGCTTCGGCATTTTACCCTCCACAACGTGGACTCCCACATCGCTCTCCCCGCTGGCATTGGCGGCATAGTCGGCGCGGTGATCGGCGCCACGCTCATCGCCAATCTGCCGGCAGTGTACGCTAAGAAGGGGTTGGGCATTTTCCTCGTCTACACGGCCATCCGGTTGCTTCTTTCCAAGTAGCCAGGAGTGAAGAACGTTGGCAAGGAGGAGGCCTGGCAGGCTGGCACTTTGGCTTGAAGACCTGAAGGCATCGTTGCACCCAGGTAGGGTGGTTCTTCCGCTCTTGGGGCTCAAGGAGAAAGGGCGAAAGAACGCGTTAGACGTGAGGGTGCGCCACGAGGAACTGGTGCTTGCGTCCTTACCAGTCCCGTTCGTCGGCTTTCGCCTGCTGCTGATGTCTGATCTCCACATTGACCAGGACCCGGATCTGCCGCAGGTGGTGCTGGAGAGGCTGCAGGATCTGCACGTGGACGTGGCGTGCCTTGCGGGCGACTTCCGGCGACGCATCCTCGGGGCTCACCGGCCTGCCATAGAGCTGTTGGCGCCCATCGTTGGAGCGATCAACGCCACTGAGGGGGTTTTCGCAGTGCGCGGCAACCATGACAGCGCCCAGCTCATCGCCGAATTGGCGTCTCTCGGCGTGGACGTCCTGGACAACTGCGCACGTGCCTTCACCCGCCAGGGGGAACGCCTCTGGCTTGCCGGCGTTGATGACCCGCACCTCTACCGGACGCACGATGTCGCCGCAGCCATGCGCTCGGTGCCGCCGGGCGAGTTCACCATCCTTCTTGCCCATTCCCCAGAGGCCTATGTTGAGGCAGCGAAGGCAGGGGTGTCTCTCTACCTTTGCGGGCACACGCACGGGGGGCAAGTCCTGGTCCCCGGGATCGGTTCGTTGGTCAAGAACATGCGCGCCCCCATGGCCTTCCATCGGGGCTTCTGGCGCTACGACGGCATGTTGGGCTTCACCAGCACGGGCGTGGGCTCCGGCTCGGTTTTTGCGCGCTTCAACTGTCCGCCGGAGATGGTGGTGCTCACGTTGCGGCGGGGGGAAAACCAAGTTGCCGGGGAACCTGGGATGCCGCCTCAGGGCTCTTCCCCCTAAAGCTCCTGCACTGCGCCCAATCAACGGGGCCGCGGCTCCCACAGAACTGCGCCGTACCTCGACTTGTCGCTACCGAAACACACTCCCGGACTGACTCAGAGGACGGGCCACGCGGCCTATCCATGGGCTCCTGTTGCTTCAACGATATCTGGCCACATGGTGCGTATCACTTGTTCGAGGGTCCCCACTCCTATCACCTCCACCCCTACGCCATTGTCATTCAGGATTCGACGCATTTCCTGTGCGTTCTCCTCAGCCATGAACAAGCGCTTCACACAATGGGCAAGAGGGGACTGCTCCCCAGGAACAAGCGTCCTGCCTAAGACCTCGCAAAACGCTGAAGTAACAGGGCGGATCTTCTGGAAAAGGTCCAGCTCCCCAACTAACAGGGTACCCAAGGGTATTTCTCTCTGGAAATACGAGGACAGCATACTCATGGCCAGAGGGAGGTCTAGGGTGACGTGGTATGGCCTCCCACCGGGCAGGGCACAGTTGATTTCAAAGGTAAGGTCCGAGATGTCAATGTCGTGCATGGCGCTGACAATGCCCACGAGTTGCGTCAGTTTCTGACGAGGCAGATAGGGGGCCTTGATGCCAGGGCGATCTCCATACTTGGGGAGCTTCACCAGAGCCTGCACCTCGATCAGGTCTCCTGGAATGCCCGGGAGGAAACCAAAGGCCTGGCTTGCTCTTGCCTTAACGTGTTTGGACTTCTCCAGGCAGCCGTCGTTAGTCATCACGAGAGTGAGTGGCTCATGCCGCTCGGGGCCGAAACGATTCTTTGGCACGAAGAGAGGGCGCAGCCTCATTGCC
>JACIZP010000102.1 GCA_014359355.1 Calditrichota bacterium
GGCGGAAGAGCAGCGTGCAGCTCAGGGTGCGTCATATCCTTTTGGTGGTGCCGCGCGATGCTGACGAGCGCAAGGAAGCCGAGGTGAGAAAGCGGGCCTGGGAGCTCCGCGACCGCATAGCCAAGGGCGAAAGCTTTTTCGACGTGGCGCGCAACTATTCGCAAGATCACATGAGCAGCACAAAGGGAGGGGACCTCGGATTCATTCGTTGGGGGGAAGGGAACTATGACGACGCGTTCTTCGAAGCAGCATTTGCGCTGAAGCAAGGGGAGCTTTCCACGCCAATTCGCACGAGCAGAGGTTACCACATTCTGCGCGTGGAGGACAAACAGATTTCCGGTCTCGGCGAATACGAGCAGGCTAAAGACAGGATCAAGCAGCAGCTGGCCAAAGGCAAGCAGCCAGAGATGGAAAAGGAGTACTACCGCCTGGCCGGAGAGCTTGAGAAGAAGTACAAGGTGCAGTACGATTCCACCGCCATGGCGACCTTTGTGGCGAGGCTGGCAGCGGTGGCTGCCGATACCGGCGCAACGAAGGTGCGGCAGGATCAGGACGTTGAGCGCGACCAGTTCTACGGCCTCTTGCCGGCAGATCATAAAGTTGTCCTGGCTCGCTATGCGGGCGGCAGCGTGAGCGTCGGCGACGTGGTGAACGCCCTGCGCCGCTACCCCGCGCGTCGGCAACCTCGCTTGACTACGGTGGAGATTGTCAAGGATTGGACGTCGCGTCTACTCTGGCGGGATCTGATGCTCAAGGAGGCCAGGCGGGAGAAGTATCACCTGGAGGCGGACATGCGCCGCGTCCGACAGCAGCTCTTGGAAAGGGCCATGCTGCAGCGCATCACTGACGACATGGTGCGCAAGCGCATGAACCTCACCGAGGAGGCCTACAAGGCGTACTTCGAAAGCCATCAGGACAACTACAAGAACCCGGCGCGGGCTAAGGTGCAAGAGATTTTCGTGTCTGACCGGAAGCAGGCCGAGCAGCTATTGCGGCGCATTCGTGCGGGGGAGAGTTTCTCGCGGCTCGCACGCCAATACACCGAGCGCACCAACGTGCGCAATCAGGATGGTGTTCTGGGCTATATTTCTGCGCGCCAGTACGGCAATGTGGGACAGACCGCGCTCCAGATGAGCGTGGGGCAGGTGTCGGATATCATCCCCATGGGGCCAAAGTTCTCCATCATAAAAGTGCTGGACCGCGAGGAAGAGTCCCCGAAATCGTACGAAGAAGCCAAGTATGACGTGCAGCGCGACCTCCGCCGTCAGGAGGAGGAGCGTTTGAAGAACGAGTGGTTGGAGGGACTGCGCAAGCGCTTCCGCGTCACCGTGTACGATGAAGCGCTGAGGAAGGCGTTCGCCAACTTATTCGAGGAGTAGCGCGCGTGCGAGACTTGGAAGACGCGGCCGTGCGCAGAGTCGCAGCGTCAGCGCTGGTAGTCTGCCTGATCGTGCCCTGGATCGGATGTGGGCCGAGGCCCTCAGGCGACCAACGGGTGGTCGCTCGAGTGGGGAGCGCAGTCTTACGCATCGCCGACGTGCAGGCGGCCTTCCCGGACAATCCTCGCTTGGGAATCTCCGAAGCGCAAGTGCGTTCTTACGTTCAACGGTGGATCAACACGGAGCTCCTGGCGCAGGAGGCGAAGCGGCGAGGCTTGGACCGCAGCCCAAAGGTGAGACGGCAGCTTGCCGACCTGCGTCGGGAAGTGTTGGCCACTGCGGTGGTGGAAGGCGAGACGGCAGAGGGGCTCACCCTCACCAATGAGGAGCTCCGTGCCCGCTACGAGAAGGACGCCGAGGCTTTCCGCCGCCCCGAGGATGAGTATCTGTTGCAGGAGATCCTGGTCCCCACCTGGCAACAGGCTACTGAGCTGCGCACGCGCATTCTGAACGGGGAGAGTTTCGAAGCCTTGGCGGAGCAGAACTCGCAGGCATCGTCGGCCCGGTCCGGCGGCAACACAGGCTATCTGCGGCGTGCGCAGATGGCGCCAGAAATCGCCCAGCAGGTGCCGCGCGCACCACTAGGAAGAGTACTTTCGCCGGTGAAAACAGACGCAGGGTACTATCTCATCAAGGTCGTCGACGTCAAGCCCGCAGGGAGCCTGCGCGACTTCACAGAGGTGATAGATCTACTTCGCGAGCGGCTGTTGGTGGAAAAGATGCGCGAGCGTCAACGTGAGTTGGTGGAACGGCTGCGCGCCCGCCAGTCCGTCTATGTGGACTTTGCCGCGCTGGCGGAGGTGCTCGCTGACTCGACCAGAGGCGTGAAGTGACGCCGCCGGATCCCTCGCCTATGTTTGCTTAGAAGGTTGCTTAGGATTACGGAGCAGCGCATGAGGAGAATACCACAGGCTGCACTCATCGTCTTCATGGCGGTGGGGGCGGCGCTTGCCCAAGAGGTCCTGGATCGCGTCGTTGCGGTGGTTGATGACAAGCCAATCCTGGAGTCCGAAGTCAGTCAGGGCGCCTTTTTCTTGGCGATGCAGTTGCGCATTGACCCGAACCGCGAGCCGGAAAAGTTCAAGGAGCTGCAACGCCGCACCTTAGAGACCCTGGTCACGCAACAGATCCTCCTCAAGAAGGCCGAAGAAGACACCGTGGTGGCCGATGCCAAGAGAGTGGAGGCCTTCTTAGAGCAGCAGATGCAGAGCATCATACAACAGCTGGGCTCGCAAGAGAAGGTCGAGGAATACTTCGGCATGCCCATGCGCAAGATCCGCCGCCAGTACGAGGAAGAAATCCGCAAGAACTTGACGGTGCAACAGTTGCGGGAGACCAAGTTCGCAAACGTCAAGGTGAGCCGCCGCGAGGTGGAGCAGTTCTACGCCGCGCACAAGGACAGCTTGCCAGGCGTCAAGGAGGCGGTGGAGATCAGCCACATCCTGATTGAGGTGCGTCCTGGAGAGGAGGCCCGGCAGAACGCGCTCCGCAGGATGGAGGAGGTGAAGCGGCGGTTAGCTGCAGGGGAGGACTTTGCGCAGGTGGCGCGGGAGATGTCCGACGACCCGGGTTCGGCGCAGCGGGGCGGGGACCTGGGCTTCATGCAGCGCGGCGACTTTGTCCGCGAATTCGAGGAGGTCGCCTTCTCCCTGGAGCCGGGGCAGCGCTCGGAAGTGGTGGAGACGCAGTATGGCTTCCACCTCATCGAGTTGCTGGACCGGCGCGGTGAGAAGGTCCGCGTGCGCCATATCCTCATCGGCCTCGGCACCACCAAGGACGACGAGAAGGCTGCTGCCGAGCGCATCAAGGACATCCACCGGCAACTCCAAGAAGGTGGCGACTTTGCTGCGTTGGCCAAGGAGCTTTCCGACGACGAGGCCACGGCACAAGAAGGGGGCCACCTTGGCTGGTTCGAACTCGACCAACTGCGGGAAACCGCGCCCGAGTTTGTCGTGGCCCTCCGCGGCCTGGTGCCCGGGCAGATCACCGAGCCCTTTCGCACCAAGTATGGCTTTCACATCCTGAAGCTCCTCGACCGGCGCCAGCCCCGCGCCCTGACTTTGGAGAACGACTGGGACACCATCGAGCAGATGGCGCTCAACGACAAGAAGCAGCGGGAGTTTGAGAAGTGGGTGGCCGAGCTCCGCGCCGAGATGTTTGTGGAAGTCAAGGGTCTGTAGCGCACCGCTTCGTCTGTTCCGGGCCGGCCAGCAATGCACAGGCCGGCCCTTTTTCATAACCGGAAAAGGGCTTGATTATTAGGCGAAGTTTTTGTTTCTTTAAGTGGTGGGGCGTGTCGGCGAGGAGGAGAGAGCGATGCACAGAGTCTGTATGACACTGCTCTTCATGCTGGGAACCTGTGTGGCCTTTGGTGCGGGGCAGGAGCCCGGACCTTTCCAATGGGCGGATAGCTCTTGTTACGACCCGCAGGTCCCTCCCCCACGAGCAGTGCTGGGCTACTCCGTTGGCGAGCAATTCACGCCCCATCACCTGGTGGTGCGCTACATGGAGGCCCTTGCTGCCAGTTCGCCACGCGTGCGGCTTGTGCGCTACGGGGCCAGCTACGAGGGGAGACCCCTCCTGGTACTGGTCATCTCCGCGCCGGCCAACCTCGCACGCGTGGACAGCCTGCAGGCCGGACAGCAGCGCCTCGCCGATCCCCGCAAACTCCCGCCGTCTGGGGCGCCCTCCCAGATGTTGACCACGTGGCCCTTAGTGGCCTGGCTGAGCTTCAATGTGCACGGCAACGAGGCGAGCGGCACCGAAGCGGCCCTCCAAGTTGCCTACCAGCTTGCTGCCGGTATGGATGAGCAGACGGAGGCGCTGTTGCGGGACTTGGTAGTCATCCTGGACCCGGTCCTCAACCCGGATGGAAGGGAGCGCTACGTCTCATTCTACGGCCGGAGCGCAGGGAAGAAGCCGAATCCCGACCCAGATGCTGTCGAGCACCATGAGCCTTGGCCTGGGGCCCGTTCCAACCACTACTATTTCGACCTCAACCGCGATTGGGCCTGGCTCACCCAGCAGGAGACTCGCCAACGGGTGGCGCTGTTTCGGCAGTGGATGCCCCAGGTGCACGTGGACTTTCACGAGATGGGCTATAACAGCACCTACTTCTTCTTCCCGTCGCGTACCCCCATCAACGTGAACATTCCGCGGGCCCTGGTCAAGTGGGCTCAGGTCTTTGGCGAGAACAACGCCAGGGCATTTGATAAGCACGGCTGGGCCTATTTCACTGCTGAAAGCTTTGACCTGTTCTACCCCGGATTCGGCGACTCGTGGCCTTCCCTCAACGGTGCGCTGGGGATGACCTTTGAGCAAGGAGGAGGCGGTGAGGCCGGTCTGGCGGTGAGGCGAGACGACGGCAGCCTGCTCACCCTTACCGATCGTGCCTGGCACCACTTTGTGGCCGCGATGACTACGCTGCAGACCGCGCAGCGCCACCGCAAGGAGATCCTGCAGGACTACGTCGACGCCTGGCGGGAAAGCCTGGAGCGTGGACGCACGAGCGCAGTGCGGTACTATCTCTTCCCACCGGACCCAGATGCCAACAGGCAGGCGGACTTTGTGGACCTGCTGTTGCGGCAGGGGATCGAGGTGTGGCGCACCTCGCAGGCCGCAGAGGTGCGCAAAGCCGAGAGCTACGAGGGGAGCAAAGACAACCTGTTGTTGCCGGCAGGCTCCTTCGTGGTGCCGGTTGCCCAGCCGGCACAGCGCCTTCTCACTGCCCTGTTTGAAGTGGAGCCGGTGCTGGCCGACACCTTCTTCTATGACATCACCGCCTGGTGCCTGCCGGTGGTGTACAATCTGAAGACTTTCTGGACGAAGGAAAAGTTGAGCTGTCCCATGGAGCAACTGCACGCCCGGCCACAGGTGCCCGGCTGCGTGGCGGGTGGGCGCGCCAGCTATGCCTATCTGCTCCCTTGGGAGGACGAACATGCCGCCAGTGCCTTGTTCCAGCTCCTCAAGCACGGATGGCGGGCTCGCGTGAGCAGCAAAGCCTTTACCCTGGCCGGCCGCCGCTTTGAGCGCGGCACGATTGTCATCCCTGTGCGCAATCGGCCGACTACGCACCCCGATTCGACGATTCACGCCGTGGTGGCCAATTTGGCTGCTGACCACGGCCTGACCTTCTACGCCGCAAGCACCGGCCTCACCGAGGAAGGCATCGACTTAGGCTCGGACGACCTGATTGCGCTGAAGGCGCCGCGTGTGGCGATGTTGACCGGTAGGCCAGTGAGCCCAAGCTCCTTCGGCGCTCTCTGGTTCCTGTTGGAGCAGCACTTGGGCGTGGACTTTACGCCCCTGGAGTGCGAGCGGCTACGCACTGCCGACTTGCGCAAGTACGATGTGCTTGTCTTCCCAAGCGATTTTGGCGAAGGAAGGGGCTATCGTGGCCAGCTTGATAGCGCCACGGTGGAACGCCTCGCGCGCTGGGTGCGCGAAGGCGGCACCTTCGTGGGTATTGGCGGAGGAGCGACCTTTGCCACCCAGGAGGGGGCGCGCCTCTGTTCCGTCAAGCTCAAAAAGGAGAAAAAGCCCCGGGATAAAGACGGGGATGAGCAACAGGATCCCGAGCTGGAGCGCCGCAAGCGCTTGACCTTGGAGGAAAAGGAGAAAGAGAGGCCGCTCAGCACAGTACCTGGGGCCATAGTGCGCACGCTCATCGACACTTCTCATCCATTGGGCTATGGTTGCCAGCGCACGATGTTTACCTTCAAGGCGGGGACCACGGCCTACGAGCTGAGTGCCCAAGGACACAACGTGGGCATCTATGCGGACAAGCCGCGCTTTGCGGGGTACATCTCCGAGAAGAACCAGGAGAAGATAGCCGGTACCGCGTACCTGATCGAGGAATCGGTGGGCAAGGGCAAGGTGATTCTGTTTGCAGATGACCCCACCTTTCGTCTCCTGTGGCGTGGGCTCACCCGCCTGATTGTGAACGCCATTTTCTTCGCGCCGATGACATGACGAGGAGAGAGAACACGGTCCGCCCGACCTGCAAGCAAATCGGACCACCATCTCCGCTGCCCAGGGCAATGACCTGGCGGAACTTGGCCTGGGCTTGTCTGCTTGTAGCGATCGTCGCGTCTTCTGCAGCAGCGCAGGGGGAGCTTTTCACCATCGCCCGCGTGCGCTACGCGGGTGGAGGGGACTGGTACAATGACCCTTCGGCAATTCCCAATTTGCTCAAATTCATGGCTGAGCACACCAATGTGCGCGTGGCCAGCGACCAGGTCGTGGTCGGGATAATGGACGAGAAGCTCTTCTCCTACCCGGTGCTCTATCTGACTGGCCACGGGCGCATCTCCTTGTCGCCGCAAGAGGTCGAGCGCCTGCGCCACTACCTGATGCACGGCGGCTTTCTCTATGCCGATGACGACTATGGGATGGATAGCTTTTTCCGCGCGGAGATGGCCAAGGTCTTCCCCGACAAGCGTTTCGTCGAGCTGCCATTCTCTCATGAAATCTACCACATCCATTTTGACTTTCCCCAGGGGCTTCCGAAGACTCATGAACACGACGGCAAGCCGCCGCAGGGCTTTGGCCTGTTTCACGAGGGGCGCCTGGTGGTTTTCTACACCTACGAGACCAACATTTCGGATGGCTGGGTCGATCCAGAGGTCCACGGCGACCCGCCGGAGAAGCGTCTCGAGGCGCTGCAGATGGGAACCAACATCATGATCTACGCGCTCACGCATTGACTGCCATGGGCAGCGTCGCGGTGACATACCACAGTCTGCTATCGCGCCTGCGCGGCTTCGGTCACGCGAAAAAGCAGCGAACCCTGGTAACCGGGCTGGCGACGTGGGCTGCGGTGGTGCTGGGAGCGCTGCTCTGTGCGGCAGGCCTGGAGGCCCTTCGTCCGCTGCCAGTGGCGGGGCGGCAGGTGGTGAGCGGGCTGCTTGCACCTGGCCTGCTGGGCGCCTTCGTGTGGTGGATCGCAAGGCCGCTGGTGGACCTGCTCCTGCGGCGCAACTCCCCAGAACTCATCCGCCTCGCCTATGACGTGGGGGGTCACTACCCGCACATTGGCGAGAGGCTCGGAAATGCCCTGCAGGTCTATGCCCGGCGCGAGGACAACCCAGAGCGCTACTCATCAGAGCTCATCGAGGAGTCCCTGCGCCAGGTGGCGGCAAAGCTCGAGGGAGAGGACTTTAGAAGGCTGGTGGACTGGCGCGTTGCTCACCGCGCGCTGAGCAGGTGCGCGATTGTCGCGGCCATGAGCCTCCTGCTGTTCGGCCTGTTTCACCAGGCGCTCGGTGGGGCCTTGATGCGGCTTGCCCACCCGCGCACGCGCTATGTGGTGGGGCCATCGATGGTGCTTGCCGTGTCGCCAGGCGATGCCGAAGTGGTGCGCGGCCAAGACCTGAGAATTACCGTGCAGGCCAGTGGTCGGAAGGTGGAAGCGGCCAGCATCGCTTACCGCGGCGAGGGGAGCGTCGCCGTGACCACCAAACCGATGGAGCGACAGGGCCCCACCAGTTTTTTCTACGAGTTTAAGGCGCTCCGCGACACCCTCTTCTACCGCATCGCTGCGGCAGGCACTAGGTCGCCGGAGTACAGAATTGCCGTAATCGAGCTGCCGCTGGTGCGCACGTTGCGCGTGGCGGTGAAGCCGCCCAGCTACACTGGACTTCCCACCCAGTTTCTTGATGAAAACGTGGGCGATGTTTTTGCCCTGAAGGGATCCACCGTCACTGTTTGGGCGAGCACCAACAAGCCGGTGGCGAAGGCTGCGCTGCGCCTGAAAGGGGGCGCCGAACTTCCCATGCGCATCGCCGGGCTGGCGCTGGAAGGCGAGTTCAAGGTGAGCGAAGAGACCACTTACCACGTCAGTCTCGCAGATTTTGCAGGTCGGACGAATCAGAACCCCATCGTATACCGCGTCTCTGTGCTGGCAGACCGGGAGCCCTTCGTGCGGGTGCCGGTGCCGGGCATGGACGTCGACATTGGCGAGGACATGACCCTGCCGCTTCTCGTGGAGGCTCAGGATGACTTTGGCATTTCTCACCTCTCGCTGGTCTATCGTCTGGTGCGCGGGTCCGAAGGGCTCGAGGTGGGCCGCGGAGCAATCCCGCTTCCCCTCGGCAAAGCGGCCGATAGGGTGCAGGTAGAGTACGCGTGGGACCTCTCCTCCCTGCAACTCATCCCGGAAGACGTGGTGGTCTACCAGGCTGAGGCCTGGGACAACGACGTGGTCTCCGGTCCGAAGGTCGCGCGCAGTCAGGAGTACCGGGTGCGCTTCCCGTCCATCTATGAAATCTACCAGGAGGTAGCGCAGACGCAGGAGCAGGCTTCGGACATATTGGAGAGCGTCTACGAGCAGAGCAAGGAGCTAAGAGAACGGCTCGACCGGCTCGCCCAGCAGCTCAAGCGAAACGCCGACCTGGACTGGGGCGAGCGGAAGCAAGTCGAGGAAGGTCTCGATGCCCAGAGGCGCATGCAGGAGGAGCTGCAAGAGCTGAGCAAGCGCCTGGACGAGATGATCGAACGTCTGGAGCGGAACGACCTGGTGTCCCTCGAGACCTTGAAAAAGTACCAGGAGCTGCAAAAGCTCTTCGAAGAAGTGGCCACGCCGGAGATGCGCCGGGCGATGGAGGAGCTGCAGCGTGCCTTGCGCGACATCGATCCCAACAAGCTGCGGCAGGCAGTGGAAAAGTTCAGCCTGACGCAGGAGGATTTCCTCAAGTCCATTGAGCGTACCATCGCCTTACTCAAGCGGCTGCAGATAGAACAAAAGCTCGATGAGGCTGTGCGCCGGGCAATGGAGGCAGCGCAGCGGCAAGAAGAGATTGCGCAGAACGCCGGTCGCAAGGCCGACGCAAACCAGTTAGCCGAAAAGCAGCGGCGGCTCGCTGAAGAGGCAGAGGCCCTGACCAAGCACCTCCACGACCTGTCCGCAGCCATGGCCGAGTTCCCCGACATGCCTGGTTCGGAGGTGGAACGCGCCGCGGCCATGATGGATTCCGCTGGGGTGGCGGCCGAAATGAAGCAACTGAGCGCTATGCTCCGCCAGCAGAACATGAGCGGCGCCAAGGCCGGGGGACAGAGAGCGGCCGGCCTGTTACAGCAGGTAGCTCAAACCCTGCAGCAGGCGCAAAAGTCCCTGGCGGAGAACCAGAAGCGGGAAGTGCTCAAGGCGCTCCAGAAGAGCTCGCACGACCTGGTGCAGTTGTCGCAAAGGCAAGAAGAGTTATTGGACTCTGCAGAACAGGCCCGGACCGATAGTCCCCGCATTCCCGAGCTGGCCGAGGCGCAGAATGACCTAAGGACGGCCCTGGAACGCGTGGCCAGTCAGCTGTACAGCCTTGCCAAGCGCACCTTCTACGTCTCCCCGCAGATGGGAGCGGCCCTCGGCCAAGCGCAGGAGAGCATGGCGCAGGCGGTGGCTGCTCTGGAGCAGCGCAACGTCGGCAGCTCCGTGAACTCACAAGCCAAGGCGATGGCGGCACTGAATCAGGGCGTGCGCGAGCTATTGCGCACCATGGACGAGGTGAGCTCGGCAAGCTCTGCCCTCGGCTTCGACACGTTCCTGCAGCGCTTGCAGAACATGGCTGGTGCGCAAGAAGGGATCAATCAGCAGACCTTGGAGCTGGGGCTTGGCGGGCAATACACCTTGGAGCAGCAGGCAGCCATGGCCCGCTTGGCCGCCCAGCAAGAGGCGCTACGCAAGTCGCTGGAAGAGCTGCAGCGGGAGATGGGCGGCCGCTCCGAGATCCTCGGGCGCCTGGATCAGGTGGCCAAGGACATGGAAGAAGTGGCCAAGGACCTGGCCTCCCAGCGCCTTGACCAGCGCACCCTTGACCGGCAGAAACGCATCCTTTCGCGGCTTCTGGACAGCCAGCGTTCCGTGCGCGAACGAGACTTTAGCCGCAAGCGCCAAGCGCAGGCGGGGAAGAACGTGGTGCGCCCCAGCCCCGGACCTTTGCCCCAGGACTTGGGTGCCGCGCAGAGCAGTCTGGCGGAGGACCTGCTGCGCGCCCAGAAGGAGGGCTACACCCCGGACTATCTTGAGCTCATCCGCCTCTACTTCGAGGCCCTGGCCAGACAGGAGAAGCGATGACTGCCGTTCGCGCGTGCGTGTGCGTGTTGGTGCTTGGGCTGGGCCTGTCCTGCGGGCGAGTGATGGCACAGCTTCCGGATAGTCTGCGCTTGGCCTATGACTACGAAGCCATAGGTCAGTACGACCGCGCCGCGCAGGTGTTTGGCGCACTCTACGCAAGGAACCCGCAGAACATCGCCGCTTACCAGGGGCTGCGCAGGAACCTCTTGCGCCTGGGCAGGCTGGACGAGCTGGCGGCGGTGATCAAACGCCGGCTTGCTTCTGGCGACCTGCAGGCGCAAGTGGACTGGGCGGAATTGCTCTACCGCAGGGGCCAGGAGCGGGAGGCGCTGCGCGAATGGCAGCGGATCCTGCAGGAGCACCCACGCAATCTGAACGTCTACGAAATGGTGGCCGCCAGCCTGAGCGAGAACCGCCTCCTTGACGAGGCCATCGCTGTCTACCGCCAGGCGCGCGAAGAGACGGGTCGCCCGGCCTTGTTTGCATTGCAAATGGCTGACTTGTATGCCTCCCGCCTCAATTTCCGCGAGGCAACGCGGGAGAATTTGCTCTTCCTGCGGGAGAACCCGCAGCAGTGGAGCGTGGTGCAGGCAAGGGTTGGCTCGTACGCCACAAGCCCCCAGGGCGCTGCGGAGGTGGCAGAGGTGCTCACGCAGGAGCTTAGTTCCTCGCCCCACCAGCTTCCGCTGCGACGGATCCTCGCTTCGCTATGGCTCCGCACCCGGCAGTGGGCGCGAGCTTTCGAGAACTATGTGGAGGTCGACCGCCTGGCGGCAGATGTCGAGCGCAACCGCGGCACCCTGGGCGCGGAGCTATTCGGCTTTGCTGAGACTGCCCGGCAGGAGCGCGCCTATGAGTTTGCTGAGAAGGCTTACGCGCTGCTTCTGGCCCGTTACCCCGGCAGTCCTCTGGCACTGCGCGCCGAATTCCAACGTGCGGTGCTGCTGAAAGAGATGGGGCAGTATCAGGCAGCAATTGACGGTTTCACTGCCGTTGCCGACCGCTATCCACGCTCCAGGGAGGCATGCCCCGCGCTCCTGGAAGCAGCCTCCGTGTACTTTCACTTCCTGCGGGACGCGGCGCGGTGTCAGCAACTGCTCGGACGCCTGATGGGCGAATGTCCAGGGGGCGGCGACCAGGGTCGGGCCCTGTTGCTGTTGGGCGATTGCAAGCTTGCCGCTGGCGACATTGCCGGGGCGCGGGAGGCGTATGGGCAGGCAGCCCGCTCCAAAGATGCGGCGCGCGAAGAAGTGGGCCACACGGCGCTCTTCAAAATCGGGGAGTTGGTCTTCCTCACGGGACGAGTGGACAGCGCCGCAGCGATACTCACCCAGGTGAGCTCGGCGAGCGGGCCCTCGCCTACGCGTGTGACCAATGATGCGTTGGAACTCCTCCTGCTCATCAAGGAGAACGCCGACGATGGGCAGGCCTTGCAGGACTTTGCCGGTGCATTGCTCCTGGAAAGGCAGTGGCAGCCAGAGCAAGCTCTCCGCCGCCTGGAGCAGCTGGTGCGCAAGCAACCCCCGCCCGCCATTGCCGATGAAGCGTGGATGCAGATCGCCCGCATCAAGAGCGAGCAGGGGCGCTATCAGGAGGCCCTTCAGGCATACGACCAAGTGTACAAGGGCCTTCCGGAGAGTCGCTTCCGCGATCTGGCGCTCAAGCGAAAGGCGGAACTCTTAGAGGCGCAACTTGCCGACGATGCTGCAGCTGCCAAGGCGTACGAGGAGCTCTTGGTGACCTTTCCTACCAGCGTGTACGTGGAAGAAGTGCGGAAACGCCTTCGCGTGGTGGACGCGAGGATGGAGGCGAACAAGCGAAAGGGAGAACGGTAGACCATGGTCAAGACCTTCTACCTCAAACACATCAAGGCCGAGGAGGCCTTGGAGAGAGTCCATGCTCTTGGCGTGTTGGATTACAACATCAACTGGGGGGTTGATGTGGACAAGAAGCTCAATGCCATCTCCTTCCGGGTCAAATACGAAGCGGGAGGGAACGCCGCCGAGATGGAGGCGCGCGCCCTGCAGGAGATCGAGGACTTTCTGAAGGGGATCGACTTGGAAAAGCCGCCGCGCTGAGGTTGGTGTGTCCCAATGCCGGTATGGAAGACAAACCAAGGTCGTCACAAGCGCGGCGGGCGGCGCCCGCAAAGTCTGCCCCACTGGCTTCCCGGGAGAGCAGTGATCTTGCGGAGAATGTGGAGCCGCCTCCTGCTCCCTGCTGTGGTCGTTGCCCTCAGCGGCATGCTCTTTCTGGTGCCGACTGGCGGCGCAATGGCGCAGCGCATTCTCATCCCCATGGACCTTGCCCAGACTGACCACCTGAAGGCCTACGGGGTGGCGTACTGGGCATTGGATCAGGGGATGAATGTGGAATGGCTCCTCAACTATCGCGGCGGCTCATTTCTCCTTGCCGAAGAGGCCATGGTGGAACGCGAGCTGCGCGTCCGTGGGGTAAGCTTCGAGCATCTGGATGCAGCGGCAGTGAGCAGTGTCTACCACACCATCGAAGCGGAGAACATGGAGGTCGTGCTGCTGGAAAAGGCCCCCGCCATCGCCATCTATGCCCCGCCCAAAGAGGAGATGTGGGACGATGCCGTCATGCTGGCGTTGGAATACGCCGAGGTGCCGTTCACGGTGGTGTGGGATGCCGAAATCCTGCGTGGGGACCTGGACAAGTACGATTGGCTCCACCTGCACCACGAAGACTTTACCGGACAGTTTGGCAAGTTCTACGCGAGCTACCGCAACACGGCTTGGTACCAGGAAGAGGTGGCCCTGAACCGCGAAACGGCGCAAAAGCTGGGTTTTGCCAAGGTCTCGGAATTGAAGCGGGCTGTGGCATTAGCGATCAAAGACTATATGCTGCGCGGGGGGTTCCTCTTTGCGATGTGCTCGGCCACCGACACCTACGACATTGCCTTGGCTGCCGTCAACACGGACATTGTGGACACAGTCTTTGACGGGGACCCACCCGCTCCCGACTGCCAGCAGCGGTTGGACTACTCGCAGTGCGTGGCGTTTGAAGGGTTCCGGGTTGAGCTCAACCCTCTCATCTACGAGTACTCCGACATCGACGTGCCGCCCAGCTATGCGCCTCTCCTGCGCGGCGCCGAGGCCGATTACTTCACGCTGTTTGACTTCTCTGCAAAATACGACCCGGTCCCCTGCATGCTCACCCAGAACCACGTCTCGGTGGTAAAGGGATTCATGGGTCAGACCACCGGTTTTCGGCGTGACCTGATAAAAAAATCCGTAACCATTCTGGCAGAGGCGGAGGGGACCGAGCAGGTCAAGTACATCCATGGGAATGTGGGCAAGGGAACCTTCACGTTTCTTGGGGGGCACGACCCCGAAGACTACCAGCATCTGGTCGGGGATCCGCCCACGCAGCTTGCCCTGCACAAGAACTCGCCCGGTTATCGGCTCATTTTGAACAACATTTTGTTCCCCGCGGCAAAGCAGAGGAAGAGGAAGACCTGATGGCGGAGCTGTACCAGTTTTCCTTGCGCACCAGTGCGCGTTGCGAGTTTGTCAATATCGATGCCCAGGTGCAAAAGGCGGTGGCCGCGAGCGGCGTGAGCGACGGAGTGTGCCTGGTTTTTGTGCCGCACACCACGGCGGCAGTGACCATCAACGAGAACGCCGACCCGGACGTTCGCCGCGACATCATCGCCGAGTTGGACAAGGTGATCCCCTTGGCCAACAACTACCAGCACATGGAGGGCAACGCGGCTGCACACATCAAGGCGTCGCTCCTTGGTTGTTCGGTGGCGGTTGTGGTGCAGGACGGCAGGCTGAAATTGGGCACCTGGCAGTCATTGTTCTTCTGCGAATTTGACGGGCCGCGCACCCGGCAGGTCTGGGTGAAGATCTTGCCTGGATGAGTTGCCATGCGCATCGCGGAGATAGGAGAGTTCGGCCTTATCGCTCGCTTGAAAGCCGTGTGTGGCACCCCCCCGGCCGATGTGGTCGTGGGCATCGATGACGACGCAGCGGCTTTTCGTCACACAAGCGACGAATTGCTGGTGGTGACCACCGACGCCCTGGTGGAAGGCGTCCATTTCCGCTGGGAGTATTTCACACCCTACCAGCTCGGCTGGCGGAGCATGGCCGCTAACATGAGCGACATCGCCGCTATGGCAGCAGAGCCGCGCTATGCCGTGGTCGCCGTGGCGTTGCCCGCCGCCATCAGCGTGGAGGAGGTCGAAGAGCTCTACCAGGGGATGGTCGATCTGGCGGCCCGCAGTGGTGCCAGCGTCATTGGCGGTGACACAACCCGCTCCCCTGGAGGGCTGTTCTTGAGCATCACCGTGTGCGGCAGCGTTCCGGCCCACTTGCTCGCCCGCAGGGATGGCGCACGCGCCGGGGATGGCCTCTACGTGACCGGCTACCTTGGGCAGGCCCACGCTGGTCTCCTCGCCCTGAGTTCGGCCGGGCAGCTCCCTAAGCAGCGGTTCCCCTCAGCAGTGGGCCGCCATCTGCAGCCGCTCCCGCGCGTGCAAGAGGCCCTCTTCCTGCGCGACAGGGTCCACTTGACCAGCATGATTGACGTGAGCGATGGCCTCGCCTCGGAGGTGCATCACCTCTGTCGGCTCGGTGGGGTAGGCGCGGTGCTGGACGAGGCGGCGATTCCCTTGTCTCAGGAGGCACGCGAGATAGCGGCCTCCTTGGGCCAGGAGGCGCGCGACTACGCCCTGAGCGGGGGCGAGGACTTTGAGCTGCTCTTCACTGCCGCCGACACTGAGGTGCAGGCGGTGAAGCGCTCCTTCGAAGCGGAGTTTGGCCTGTTGCTCACCAGAGTCGGCGAGATAGTGCCTGCCGAGCAGGGAGTGCTCCATCGCCAGAAGGATGGGCAGCTCCGGCCGCTCACAATGTCAGGCTGGAATCACTTCGGCAAGCCTGGGGACCAGACGGCGCAGGAGGGCGGGGATGCGCGTTCCTGAGGGTCGACTGCCGCGCGTGGTGCTGGCCGTGGGCAACCCCGCGCTGCAGAGTGCGGTGGCGGCTCTGCGCGCTGCCATCGATGCTGAGCAGGCGGCTGTGTGCCGCACCACATTGGCCGGAGACTTTGAGGCACTGTCTGAGGCCGCGCACCAACTGGGTCTTAAGCGCAGTCTGCGACGGGTGGGCCTGCTTGAGCCAGAAGCCGCGGACGATGACGCAGTCTCTGTGATCGACAGGCCGAAGCACCCCCTGGCGCCCCGTGCGGAGGAGGAAATGGCGCGTCTCGGAGAGCGCATGCTTGAGGACCTGGATGCGGCCCTGCAAGTGCTGCTATTCGGCTGGGCCGATGCGGCAGTGGTGGGCCCATTGGCAATGCCAGCCCTGCGCGCCGCCGGGTTCCACTACGCGGACATTGGTCGGCTCTTGGGCGAATGGCTCCGCCTGGAGGGCCGGGCGAGATTGAGGCGCGTGCCAGGAAAGCCTCTGGTGCGGGTTGCGGGCGGTGCGCCGGCACCGATCGTGCTGGCCGCCCCTGGAGCCAATTCGTCGCCAGAGGAGCTGTTCCTGTCCCTAAAGGAGTCCCTGCAGGTTGCTGCTTCCCTGGTCAATGCCAAGGCGTGAGACACGGACGTACTCGCAGCTGGCCGAGATCTACGACTACGTCATGCGCCATGTGGATTATCAGCTCTGGGCAGAACATGTGGATCTGCTCCTTACCCGCGCCGGCGTGCGACGCGGCCGGCTATTGGACCTGGCCTGCGGCACCGGCTCTTTGAGTTGGCATCTCCACCGCCTTGGCTGGGAGCCAGCCCTCTGCGATCTTAGTCCCCACATGGTGCAGCAGGCACAGAGCAAGTTCCGACAACGCGGCGCACATCCCCCCATGTGGGTGACCGACATGCGCCAGGTTGCTACCCGGCGCCGCTTTCCTGCCGTGGTGTGCATCTACGACAGCATGAACTACCTACTGTCCGTAGATGATTGGTTGGCGACTCTGGATCGGGTGGCAGACTGCCTGGAGGAAGATGGTGCCTTTGTGTTCGATGTGTGTACGGCCCTGAACTCGCGGCGTAATTTCCGCAACTTCCGCGACAGGGAAAGCGGACCGGGATTTACCTACGTCAGGAAGAGCCGTTACCTCGAACACGAGAGTGTACAAATCAATGATTTCGAAATCCAGCTCGCCGGCGCGCCGGGGGTGGTCTTCAAGGAGCTGCATCGACAGCGCATCTACGCTCTGGCTGAGGTGGAAACCATGATCCAGCAGAGCAGCCTGTGTCTGGTGGGGAGCTATTGCGACTTCGCCCTCACGCCGGGCACGGAGCAATGCGAGCGGGTCCACTACGTGCTGCGTCGGCGGGCCTCAGGGGAGAGGCAGCCATTCTCAGGAAGTGAGGGGCCAGAATGATCCACCTGCGCAACGTGCGCATGCTCTACCCCGATGGCGGAGGCGTCGAATGCGTGAACCTCGACGTGCACCGAGGAGAGTTTGTGTTCCTGGTGGGACCGAGCGGCGCGGGCAAGAGCACCGTGTTGAAGCTCATCTACATGGACGAACGCCCGCAGGAAGGCGTGGTCATGGTCCACGACTTCGACTCGCTGCACATAAGGCGCAAGCAGATACCCTACCTCCGTCGTCTGCTCGGGATCGTTTTTCAGGACTTTCGTCTCCTGCCGGATAGGGACGTATTCGAGAACGTGGCCTTCGCCCTGCGGGTGACCGGTGCTAAGCGCAGGGAGATCCGCCGCAAGGTACTGCGCGTCTTGGCGGAGGTGGGACTCAGTCACAAGCGCCATCGCATGCCACACGAGCTGTCGGGCGGCGAGCAACAACGCGTGGCAATTGCCCGTGCCCTGGTGAACGAACCGCTGGCGCTCCTGGCGGATGAGCCCACTGGCAATCTGGACCCCGATACTGCTCGGGAGGTGCTCGAACTCCTGGAGAAGATCAACCTCAAGGGAACGGCAGTCCTCATGGCTACGCACAATTACGCGCTGGTGGAGAGGGCCGGAAAGCGCATCGTGCGCATACAAGCGGGGAGAACCCTGTGAGTGGCATTCTCTACAGCATCCGTGAGGGCGTGGAAGGATTTCGGCGCGCGCCCTTCTCCAGCTTCATTTCCCTGTCAACTGTTGCTCTGGCCTTGACGCTGCTGGGCGTGTTCATGGTCGTCAGCCTCAATCTGAATCGGCTGGCGGCTGCCGTGCGGCAAAGGATGACCTTTGAGGTTTTTGTCGACGAGGCTTTGGACCAGCGCGCCATCGCCGCGCTCGAGCAGCAAGTGAGGTCCATCCCCGGGGTGGGGAGCGTGGAGTTTGTGTCCAAGGAAGCCGCCGCGCGGGCGATCAAGGAGGAGTTTGGTGAAGATGTGTTAGAGATTCTGGGTGAGAATCCCTTGCCCCCCTCGTTCCGAGTTGGCCTGGCGGCGAACGGTCCCTCCGCGCCCTTGGCGGAGTCGGTCGCCGCACAACTGCGTGCGTTGAAGGGCGTGAGCGAGGTGGTCTATCGTGCGGAACTGTTCCGGCTCCTGGATCGTTATCTGCGAGTGGCTGTGACGGTGGATGTGGCGGTTGGCCTCGCCTTGATGTTTGGCTCGATCTTTGTGGTGTTCAACACCATTCGCCTCATCATTCACGCCAAGCGCCAGATTATCGAGACCATGAAGCTGGTAGGGGCCACGCCTGCGTTCATTCGGCGGCCCTTTTTGGTGGAAGGCATGCTCCAGGGAGCAGCGGGCGGGGCAATTTCCGCGGCATGCCTCTGGTTGTCGGTCCGCGTCGCCTCCCTGGAGGTGCCGCACCTGGTGGTGCTGCCGCCGATGTTCTACCTGTGGGTCATAGTGGCAGGAGTGGTGCTTGGTTGGTTGGGGAGCGTCCTGGCGGTGAGGAGGCTACTCAAGTACTGATGCAAGTCCTCTTTTTACTTGACAAAGGGATAGGAGATTGATATATTAGGGCACGATGAAAGAATTGGTGGGTAGGAACTTTCATTGACTCGCCATGACTGAACTGACGCCAAGAGAAGAACAAGTCTTCCGCTCCGTAGTGCGGAACTTTATCCAGAATGCGCGGCCGGTGGGCTCCCGACTCGTTGCCAAGCAGTGTGGGATGGATGTGAGCGCCGCAACCATCAGGAACGTCATGGCGGATTTGGAAGAAAAAGGCCTCATCACACATCCCCATACCTCTGCGGGGCGGGTGCCGACCGACCGGGGGTACAGGTACTACGTCGACACCTTGATGCAGGTGGACGATCTGACGCCCCAGGAGAGGGAGGACATTCGCAGGAAACTGCTGTCCCCTTCTGCCGATGTGGAGCAGATCTTGGAGAGCTCGTCGCGAGCCCTTGGCAACATCTCCAAGCTGCTGGGCGTGGTGTTGGCCCCGCGCTTCTATCAAGGGGTGTTTGATCGCTTAGACCTGGTGGAGATCGCCGACAAGCGCATCCTGGTGATCATTCGGGTCAAGTCGGGCCTGGTCAAGACGATCCTCATGGAGATCGACTCGAACCTCTCCCGTGACAGGCTCGAGGAGACGGCACGGGTCCTGAACGAGCGGTTGCACGGGCTGACGCTCCTTGAAATCAAGCGGTCCATCGACAAGAGGATGGCCGATATCTCCGAGGGTTCTCCCGACTTGGTGCGGCTGATCGTCGGCTCGGCCGAATCGGTTTTTGACGTCGAAGGTGGGGCGCATTTTTACGTGAGCGGGACCGGCAACATCCTCTCGCAGCCAGAGTT
>JACIZP010000103.1 GCA_014359355.1 Calditrichota bacterium
GTTGACCAGTGCCACGAAGCGCGTGTCGCCTGCCCCCTTGATGGCCGAGCCGAAGATGACGTTCATGGCGTCAAAAAGGGAGTATGCAGCCACAAAGCGGAGGAGCACTACAGCAGTGGCAAACACCTTGGCCATTTGCGCAGCGTCGGCCTGAGCGGCGAACGGCGTGAGAAACACACGTGGGAACACCAGGTACCCCAGAGCGAACAGCGACATGTAGGCTGCGCTCACCTGAAATCCAGACCATGCGCTCCTCTCAGCCAAGTCTGGCCTGTCAGCTCCGATCCACTGCCCCACCAGGATGGACACGGCAATGCCGATGCCGTAGAGGGGCAAGAAGGCCAGTGAGTTGATGTTGAAAGCGATGTTCGTAGCGGCAAGTTCGGCGGTACCCAGCCGGCCGGCAATGATGACAAAGGCGGTGAAGCCAAGGATGTCCAAGAAGAAGTGCATGCCACTGGGAAGACCATAGTGCAACAGCCTCCGGAATAACTCCCCATCCAGGCGCCATCCCTTCCTGGTGTGGAACTCGCGATCATGCCGCTGGCGGAGAAAGAGCACTGCGTAGACTCCCACCGCCACTAATCCCGAGGTCACGGTAGCCAGAGCCGCACCGGTGATCCCCAACTCAGGCATGCCCCATTTGCCAAAGATCAACGCATAGTCGAGCACGACGTTGGTGAGGGTAGCGACGGCGTTCGCCCACATGACGACCCAGGTGTCGCCCCTGCCGCTGAAAAAGCTCGACAAAGCAGAGCCCAGCACCGGAGCGAACATGCCCAGCGACAACACTCGATAGTAGCGCACCTCCAGAGCAAGCACCGCAGGTGGGTGTCCGGTCAGAGTAAACAGCGGTTTCGCAAAGAGGAAGGCACCTACCCCTGCCACCGCCGCGATCAACGTCAGGTACACCCCTTGCCATACTGCCGGGCCGATGCGGTCACACTGGCGCGCACCGTAGTACTGCGCCACAAAAGTGTCCACGTAGCTGGCAGTACCCACAAAGACGCTGGCAATAGTCCAAGAGACGAGGCCGGCAGGGGAGGCGGCAGCAACTGCCTCCGCCGAGTACCAGGAGAGAAACATGCGGTCAACAAACTGCTGGATGCTCCAGAAACCGGTGCTGAGGATGAGAGGCACCCCCACACGGAGGAGCTCTGCGTAGCCGCCCGGAGCGCTCCATCGCCGCCACACACCGGAGTTCGCCGCATGCACGGCTGCACTGTCATTGTTGCCCAACTGCAGCCCCACTTAAGAGCCCGAGGTGATGCGGCGCACCGCATGGCAGAAGCGCTCCACCTCCGCGACACTGGTGTAGACGTGCACTGAGACCCGAATGGCGTCCAGACGATGCTCGCCCACCGACCGAACCCTGAAGCCTTCCTTGTTGAGCTCTTCAAGGAGAGCACCGGTCTTCATCTCCGTAGGACGGAAAGTGACAATGGAAGCCGACGAATCTTGTTCCATGGGGGTGAGAATCTCGACGGTGGGCATAGCCGCCAATTCCTTCTTCAGCATTTCCGCCAGGAAGCGCCCGCGCGCTGCCACTCGGGGCATGCCGATGGCGGCAAGAAAATCGAACGCCGCACCAAGTGCCAGGATGAGCGGTGTGTTGCGGGTGCCGTACTCGGTCATCTCCGCTTCGCGCCGGTACTCAAGGGTGAGGGTGTCCAAGTCGTACTTGGCGTCGGAATAGGCACCCACGTAGGTGGGCCGCCACACCTCAAACATCTCCTTGCGAATGTAGAGCAGGCCGGTCCCCTTAGGGCCGAGCAGCCATTTGTGACCGGAGGTCGCGTAAAAGTCGCAGCCGCACTCGTGCAGGTTCACCGGAATCATGCCCGGCGGATGGGCCCCGTCCAATACCAGCCATATGCCGCGTTGGCGACACAGCGCCGAGACTTCCTTCACCGGGAAGAGCAGCCCAGTCGTGCAGGTGATGTGGCTGAGCGAGAGCACCTTGGTCTTGCGCGTCAGACTCCGTTCGATGACGCGGAGGTTTTCCTCCTTGGTTCTCGCAGGCTCAAAGAGCCGTACGACTACGCCCTTCTCTTTGGCCACTGCCAGCCAGGGGATAGCTCCACCCGGGTGCTCATGGGTGCTCGTTACCACCTCGTCCCCCTTGCGCAGAGGAAGCCCCCAGGCGATAATGTTCATCCCCTCGGTCGTATTTCTGGTGAACGCAATCTCAGTGGGGTCGCACCCCAAGAACGAAGCGGCTTTTGCCCGCACCCCAGCAATCTCTTCGTGGCCGGTTTCGCAAATCTTCTCGAGGCGCAGGCAAGCCTCCCGGTAAGCCTCGAGGACAGTGCGAGGTGAAGGGCCCAATCCGCCGTTGTTAAAGTAAGTCCGCTCGGTGGTGAGGGGAAAGTGCTGCCGCACCAGTCGCCAGTAGTCCTCGTCCTCCGGCGAGCCGCCGTCGGCACGGCTCAGCGCACGGGGATCCAAGCCCGACGAGGGAAACGCCTTCCGCAGTGGGAAGGCAAGCGAGGCAGCCAAGCTGCCAGCTGCCATTTTGCGGAGGAAGGAGCGCCGCGTATCCATGTCCGTCAACACAATCATCAAGCTACCTCCTCTTCACCTTTCCATCTTCCAGGCAAATGGAAAGCGCCCATCACAACCAGCGGAAGCTCTCCACAATCCTCTCGAAATCGGCCCGCACCTCAGGATAGCGAGCCTCGGTAGTTTGCTCCAGAAAGATGACGCTCAGACGCTCACGGGTTGTGACGCCGCACACCCATACCGGAAAGGAGTCGGATGACTCCTGAGGGAGGACAACCATGAAGTAGGCCACCGCATGAACGCCAGTTCCAGCCGTGGTCACCTCTTTGAGCAGACGCAGGCGCGCAGGCCCGCGCTCATATTGACCGATGAGCTCCCCCAACATCTGGATTGCACTGTCCTCGGCGTTGCGCAGCACCGTCTGCCGCATGACCCCCACGGTGACCATGGCAATCGTGTCCGCTCCGGCAACACGACTAACCACCGCAAGAGGCACCATGTTCTTGAGCATTGCACGCGTGGGTATCTCCAGAGGGAGAGTGTCAGGCCGCGCAAGCACACGGACCTGCCACCCATCCGTTGGAACTTTGAAGCTAAATCTGTCGATAGTATCGAAGAAGTACTGCCCCGTCACGGTGACCGCAGGCTCATCTGGCACTGGCACTATCTGTTCGCGCATCAGTTTGGACTGCTTCTCGAATGTGCGGAGGTAGAAGCCCAACGCCACCACTACGGCAAGCCCGACGACCAGCAGTCCCACGGGTACAAGCATCGTCCGCTTCATGACTTCCCTGACGTTTCGTCCCTTCTCTTTTGGCGGAGGCGCACCAAAGAATCTCCCTATCCGAACTCCCGATAGGTCTCCGACCACACTTTCGTGCTCGTGGAGCTGATGAAACGCCGCAGCTCCGTGAGGTTCCATCCTGGCGTTGCGCCCTTGCGGGTGGCCACGAGCGCCCCTAAGGCATTGGCAAACCGCGCCACCTCACGCAGCGGCATCCCTTCCAGAAACATGACGACGAGTGCAGCGGCAAAGGCATCGCCTGCGCCGGTGGTATCGACCACCTCAACGGGGAAGCCGGGTTCGTAAACAACCTCGTTCTGGTCCACAAGCACGCAACCCTCGCTGCCCAACGTGAGTGCCACTAGCCGCAGGTCAAACTCTTTCACCAAGAAGCGGAGAAACGAGGCAGGTTGCGCTTCTTGAAAGTGAAAGGCAGCGCGGAGCACGTCGTGCTCCTCCTCGTTGAGCTTGAGCGCATTTGCCAAGGGCAACGAGTCGAGGACTAACTGGCGGGTAATGTGGTCCCATCCGCGGATGTTCACGTCGTAAATGCGCAGCGCAAAGGGAACTTGGGCAAGGAACTCTCTGATCGCCCTTCTGCTGCCCTCTCGGCGCTGGGCCAACGTGCCGAATAGCACCGCGTCGACCTTCGTGTACAACGACTGCCATTGCGGAGCGGCTTCCAGGTAGTCAAAGGCAACGTCCTCGGTGCACTGGAACTTGGGCACTCCCTGGCGGTCAAGACTTATCTTGACAGTCCCGGTGGGTCGTTCTGCGTCGCGCTGGATGAACCTGGTATCCAGCCCGACCATGCTCAGGCGCTCGGTTAGCTCGTCACCCAGCTCATCGCGCCCCACTCGACTGACGATGCACGCCTCTTGCCCAAGGTGGTGCACATGGTAGGCAAAATTGGCGGGGGCTCCCCCTGGATATTTCCCGTCAGGATAGAGATCCCACAGCACTTCGCCGATGCCTACGATGAACTTCTTTTTCGCCGTTGCACGGTGTGGCCTACGCCTCCTGCCCCCTGGCAAATCCATCTCCGTCCCTTTCCTTTGGTCCGCGTTCCTGCTTGGTCCACTTTGTTCCGCGCGTTTCCCCACTGGCCAGCGAAAAGTAATAAATTCGCGGGCAATTTGCAAGGAGTTTGCCCAAGAAGGCAACGGACCAGGCGACGAGTCCTCTGCATGCCTTCTTCGCCTCCCCCTCAGCTTCGACCATCCGAGAGCTCATTTGACTCCGTGATGGCATGCGAGCGACCTCAGCCGCTGGAATTCTCACTCGATCCCTTGACTGAAACCGAGGAGCAAAGGCCTGGATGATCAAGCCTGGCAAACGGCTTAGGGGTGGAGCCGGAGGAGGGTCATGGCCACTGATCTGACCCCTCCGGGGATCAGGGGGACCCTTGGGGCCATCGGCACTTGTGGCTCGCAAGGGGCAGCCGCATTGTGGAAAAAAAAGTGCTTGACAATCACAGGCCGATTTCTTAAGTTACGGCTACGGGGTAGGGGTATGCATGGTCCGCTTGCTGCAGGAGACTGCTTCCGTCATCGAGGAATCAACCAAGATGGTTTTGGCAAAAGACTCGAGGAAGGCGAGGCAAGGACCTTTGGGCCATTCATGACCGAGAGGGCTCCTGGGGAATCAGAACCAGAAGCTGCCACTCGTTGGTAGTGGAGATGCGAAGGCAAAAAGGCAGCAATGCAGCGGAGGTTCGCAGAAAGTATTCGAACCCGTGTCCTTGCGGACGAAGGAAATGCTGAACGCGTTGCCTTGGTGACGCAGGCATGCCGCTGATGAACCTCTCTGCGTTGGTTGTCGAGGCTGCGAACTGAATGGAGGTGCTACCATGCAAAAGTTTATTCCGGCAATCGGCAGGATTATGTTGTCGGCAGTCTTTCTGATGTCGGGACTCGGGAAGATTGCCAACTTCGCTGGCACTCAGCAGTACATGGCGGCACATCGGATGCCGTTGGCAGGGCTATTTCTGGTCTGCGCCATCGCTCTTGAAATCGGTGGCGGATTGTCCATCTTACTTGGATACAAGGCGAAGTGGGGTGCTCTTGCTCTTGTCGTTTTCCTTATCCCTGCTACGCTGATCTTCCACACGAACTTTTCTGACCAGACCCAGATGATCATGTTCATGAAGAATCTGGCTATTCTCGGTGGCCTACTCTTGCTGGCATATTTTGGTCCTGGCCCGGTGAGTGTAGACCTCCGCAGCACTCGGCCTAAAGGAGCATAGAAGGGTCGTGCATTCCGGCACTGACCCGACTCCCGGGCTTGAAAGAACTTCACTCCTGCCAGGAAAGGCGTATGAAGCACCACAAGACCACCCATTTGCAGGAGCTGGATCGGCTACGGAAAATCGAAGGGCAGATCCGGGGCGTGATCCGTATGGTTGAGGAACAGCGCTATTGTATCGACATCCTCACGCAGATTGCCGCAGTGCAAGGAGCCCTCCGAAGGGTACACGAGAACATTCTGGAGCGCCATCTGCGCAGCTGCGTCTACGAATCGTTGGCGACGGGTGCCAACGAGGACCGAACGAGGAAGATCGAGGAGATCATAGAGCTGTTACGCAAGGCGCCACGCTGAGGAGGCCAGGAATGAGAAAACTGTCGCTGGCACTCGTCCTGTTCAGCCTGATTATCAGCCGGCCGGTAGAGGCGCAACGCAGAGTTACCGACTTGAGCGGGCTAGTCTCCCTCATGCTGCAGCGGAACCCCAGGCTGCAAGCGGAGCGCCGGGAAGCCGATGCGTCGACTAGACGGGCCGCAGCTGCTGGCGTGCTTCCAAACCCCAGCCTCTCCTTTGGACTCAAGAATGTGGGCTGGGACCGACTCACGGTGGGTGAGGAGATGATGAGTGGCCTCGACGTTTCGGTTAGCCAAAAGATCCCGTTCCCCAACAAGCTGAAACTGAGCCGAGCTGTGGCACACGTGGAGGCGAGCCAGCACGCGCAAATGGCCGAGGAGACGAGGCTCGCTCTCGTACGGGAGGCCAAAGAGCTCTACGCAAAGCTCTCTTACTACCGACGGTCCCATGAGCTACTGAAAGAGAAAAGAGCCCTGCTTGAAGAAGGGCTGCGCCTGGCCGAGGCCCGCTACACGGTGGGGCAGGGTACGCAGGCGGACCTTTTCAAGGCCCGGGTGGAAATCTCGAAGACTGATGAACTGCTCCTCGACGTTCAGGCTGTGCTGGCGGAATTGCAAGCGCGGGTCGCCGCTCTGCTTTCCTTGCCGCCCGACTCGGTAGAAGTCGAGACTAAAGCTCTCTCCGTCTCAACCTCGCGCTTGGAAGTTTCGGAACTCCTTAACAGGGCGCAAGAGGTCAACCCAGCTCTCAAACGGCTCGAACTGGAGGGGCAGAAGGCGAAGGCAAATGAGAGCCTCGCGCGGGCCAGCTTCCTGCCGGACTTCATGGTTCAAGCAGGGAAGATGTTCCGTGGGCGGTACGAGGACGTGTACGAAGCGATGGTGGGAGTCGAGGTTCCCCTGTACTTCTGGAAACGGGAACGGAATCTCTTGCTGGAGGCCCGATTGCAAGAGGAGAGCGCAGGGCTGCGGATCCAGGATCTGAGAAATCAAATCGCCGCTGCCCTGCACGAGAACCTTGTAGCGGCCAGAAGCGCCGAAGCGCGCGTCGCCCTCTACCGCGACAAGCTAATTCCTCAGGCTCGGCAATCCCTGCAGGCGACGACCTCCAGCTACCAGGTAGGACGGGCGGACTTCTTGAGCCTGCTTTCGGACATCGAATCCCTCATCGCCTACGAGATGGAGTACGCTAAGACATTGGCTGAGCTCTGGATGGCCGTTGCGAAGATCGAAGAGCTCACTGCCTCGGAGATCCTCGGGGGCGAATGACCATGGGGAATGAGCCCTTGGTCTAACAAAAGGAGGTTCGTCAATGAAAGCGGCACGCCGCGGTTGGATGTGGGTTCTGATGGCGGCTTTGGTTCCAGGCCTGCTGTGGGTTTCCTGCGCGAAAAAGGAGACGAGTTCCAAGAAGCCAGAGGCCCAAGAGCATGCGGGACACGCGATGCCCAGCGAGCAAGCTCCGCACATGGAGCACGAGCCGGGTCCTCCGCCGGAGGGTTCTGCCCCTTCCAAAGAGGAGCAGAAAACCGTGTACCATTGCCCGATGCACCCGGAATACACCTCGGACAAGCCGGGCAATTGCCCGATCTGCGGCATGAATCTGGTTCCGGTGAAGCCTGAGGGGAAAGAGACCGAGCGGGAGCAGCATGGGGCCCTACACATCCCTCAGGAGAAACTTCGGGCGATCGGCGTGACCTTTGGAGTGGCAGAACGGCGGAAGCTCGAAAAGCGGATCCGCCTGGTTGGTCGCATCACCTACGACGAAACCCGGCTGAAGGAGGTGAACACGAAGTTTTCCGGCTGGGTTGAATCTCTCCACGTGGATTTCGTTGGCAAGGTGGTCCGGGCTGGGGAGCCTCTCTTGGCCGTTTACAGCCCCGAGCTTGTAGCGGCGCAAGAGGAGTACCTGTTGGCGCTTCGGGCGAAAGATTCTTCCCCTGAGCTTCTGGAAGCGGCCCGACGGAAGCTGCTGCTTTGGGATCTCTCTGAAACACAGATTGGCGAGCTCGAGAGGAACGGGGTCCCATTTCGCGTGGTCACGCTCTCCTCTCCAGTGACCGGCTTTGTCATCGACAAGACGGTGTTCCAGGGGAAGCACATCGAGGCGGGCGAGACTCTTTACCGCGTCGCGGATATCTCACGGGTCTGGCTGCGAGCTGCGGTTTACGAGGAGGACTTGCCTTTCCTACGACTGGGGCAGCGGGTTGCCGTCGAGCTCGTGGGCGAGCCGGAGAGAAAGTTGCACGGTACCGTCGACTATATCAATCCCTACCTGGACGAGGCGACGCGAACGGCGGAGGTCAGGGTGACGCTCGCCAATCCTGATGGCCGGATCATGCCGGGCATGTATGCCTCCGTAGAGGTTTCTGCGGACCTCGGCGAGCGACTGGTTGTGCCGGAACAGGCTGTGGTCTTTTCGGGGGAGCGCTACCTGGTCTTCGTGGATCGAGGGGAGGGAACGTTAGAGCCTCGGGAAATTCGCACCGGCGCGAGGACCAACGATTTCATCGAGGTTCTCGGCGATATCGCTCCCGGAGAGCGTGTGGTTACCTCGGCTAACTTCCTCATCGACTCGGAGAGCAAGCTTCGACTGGCCCTTAGCCGGGCTCATGCGCATTGAGGGAGCGCCCATCCATGATCGAGAGAATCATCGACTGGTCGGCGAGGAATCGGCTGTTCGTGTTCCTGGGTGTGATTGTCGTTCTGCTCTGGTCCCTATGGTGCATCCGGCGAGTCCCCCTCGACGCCATCCCCGACCTTTCCGACACCCAGGTGATCATTTTCAGCCGCTGGGATCGACCCCCGGACATCATCGAAGACCAGGTGACCTATCCGATAGTCAGTGCGCTACTGGGCGCTCCCAAGGTCCGGGACATCCGTGCCTTCTCGGACTATGGTTTTTCGTACATCTACGTGCTGTTCGCGGATGGCACTGACGTGTACTGGGCACGGTCTCGGGTCCTGGAGTATCTGAGCAAGGTGACGCCTGCCCTGCCGGAAGGTGTGAAGGTCGAGCTCGGCCCCGATGCCACCGGGGTCGGGTGGGTTTTCCAGTACGCCCTTGTCGACCGCCATGGCAAGCACTCCTTGCAGGAGCTGCGGAGCTTCCAGGATTGGCACCTGAAATACGCGTTGCAGTCGGTCGAGGGGGTCGCTGAGGTGGCCAGTGTCGGGGGTTTCGAGAAGCAGTACCAGGTGATCGTCCGACCCGAAGCCTTGCTGGCCTACGGAGTCTCTCTGGGGGAGGTGGTGGCGGCCGTGCGCAAAGCCAATGCGGAGGTCGGCGCGCGCCTCCTCGAGATCGCGGGGACGGAATTCATGGTTACCGGTCGCGGATATGTCCGCTCCGTGGAGGATCTCAAGCAAGCGGTGGTCAAGGTGGACCAACGCGGCGTCCCCGTGACCATCGGCAATGCGGCGGAGGTGGTAGTCGGGCCGGAAATACGCAGAGGGGTAGCCGAACTCGACGGTCGCGGCGAGGTTGTGGGCGGCATCGTCGTGATGCGGTACGGAGAGAACGCGCTCCGGGTGATCGAACGGGTAAAGGAAAAACTCAAACAAGTCAAGTTGCCCGATGGGGTGGAGGTGGTGGTCACGTACGATCGCTCGGATTTGATCAAGCGAGCCATTGGGACTCTGCGGAGTAAGCTGCTCGAGGAGATGGCAGTCGTTTCGGTTGTGGTCATCGTGTTCCTTTGGCACCTCCGCTCTGCCGCTATCCCCATCGTGACATTACCCCTGGCGGTTCTGCTGGCCTTCATCCCGATGTATTATATGGGGTTGACTTCCAACATCATGTCCCTCGGTGGGATCGCCATCGCCATTGGCGCGATGGTGGATGCCTCCATCGTGCTCGTGGAGAACGCGCATAAGAGATTGGAGACGCACAGCGGTGGCGAGGGCTCACGATTTGAGGAGCTGGTCGCTGCGGCGAGGGAAGTGGGCCGACCCATCTTCTTCAGCCTATTGGTCATTGCCGTAGCGTTCACGCCCATTTTCACCCTCGAAGCGTACGAAGGGAGGCTGTTCAAGCCGCTCGCCTTCACGAAGAATTTCTCCATGGCCTTCGCGGCCATTGTGGCCATCACTGTGGCTCCTGCTTTGATGGGGCTTTTCATCCGGGGGAGGATCCGATCCGAGGAGGAGCATCCGGTCAGCCGTTTTCTTTTCCGCATCTACGAGCCCGTCCTCGGCCGGTTGCTCCGGAGGCCATGGCTGACGGTCCTTGCGGCGGTAGCCATCGTTCTTTCGACCGTACCCATCTATCTCCGGCTGGGCTCGGAGTTCATGCCGCCTCTGAATGAGGGATCCATCCTTTACATGCCCACGACTTTGCCGGGCATTTCGGTCACGGAAGCCGCGCATCTGCTCCAGGTCCAAGATCGAATCCTGAAGAGCTTCCCCGAGGTGGAACGCGTTTTTGGGAAGGCGGGTAGAGCCGTGACCTCCACAGATCCCGCCCCTTTTTCCATGATGGAGACCACGGTCCTCCTGAAGCCGCAGAACCAGTGGCGGAAGAAGCCCCGGTGGTACTCCAGCGTGGTGCCAGAATTCCTCCAGGCGCCGCTTCGCATCTTTTGGCCGGATCGCATCTCCTGGGAGGAGCTGATCTATGGTGAGGGCGGTCTCGACGAGGCCCTGCGGCTGCCTGGGGTGGTGAACAGTTGGACGATGCCCATCAAGGGCCGTATCGACATGCTCACCACCGGGGTACGCACTCCGCTTGGGATCAAGATCTACGGCGATGACCTCCGGGAAATTGAGCGCATCGGGACGGAGATCGAGCGCATTGTTTCCACCGTTCCGGGGACGAGGAGCGTCATTGCCGAGCGTGCCGGCGGCGGTTACTTCGTTGACATCGAGCTAAATCGAGAACAGCTGGCTCGCTTCGGTCTCTCGGTCGAAGATGTGCAGATGACGATCATGGCGGCGATCGGAGGCGAAGCCGTCACCCAGACCGTCGAGGGGAGGGAGCGTTACACGGTGAACGTTCGCTACCCGAGGGAGTTGCGCGATGACGTGGACGAGCTGGGTCGTGTATACGTTGCCACCGCCAAGGGCGCTCAAATTCCCCTTTCCCAGGTGGCCGAGGTGAAACTTCGTTTGGGTCCTTCCATGATCCGGGACGAGAACGGACGCCTGACGGGCTACGTGTACGTCGATATGACGGGTCGCGATATCGGTCGTTACGTGCGGGACGTCAAGAGCGCCCTGAGCCAGCAACTCGCGCTACCCCAGGGCTATTCGCTGGCTTTTTCTGGCCAGTACGAGTACATGGCGCGCGTGAAGCAGAGGATGATGCTGGTTGTGCCGCTCACGCTTTTCCTGGTCATCTTGCTGCTGTACTTCAACACGCAATCCTTCGCGAAGACGTTCATCGTGCTCTTGGCCGTGCCCTTCTCGCTGGTGGGTGCCGTTTGGCTTCTCTACCTGCTCGGCTACAACATGAGTCTCGGCGTCTGGGCGGGGATCATCGCCTTACTGGGCGTGGACGCCGAGACGGGCGTGATCATGCTCCTTTACCTGGACCTCGCGTACGAGGAGCGGCGGAGGAAAGGGCTCATGCGGTCACTGGGGGACCTCAAAGAGGCCATCATGCACGGTGCCGTCCGGCGGGTCCGCCCGAAGATGATGACGGTCACGACCACCTTCATCGGACTCTTGCCGATCATGTGGGCCCAAAGCCACGAGACTGGCGCGGACGTGATGAAACGGATTGCGGCTCCCATGGTAGGGGGAATCTTCACAAGCTTCGTGATGGAGCTCCTGGTGTACCCAGCGGTATTTCTGCTGTGGAAATGGGCCAAGGAGGTGAGGAGGTGAAGGGAGGTCAGAAACAGTTGGCCCCTGGTGAGGTGCACTCTCATACGGCGACGGTCCGGTGGTCTGAGAGCGTAACGAGCGCCTGACTAGTGGCCTCGCCGAGGGTGAGGGGATACGGCCCACGCGGCCATCTGCATTCCCGTGGCTGGTCTACGTTCGTCGGCGTGGAGGAAGATGCTGGCAACAGCACTGGCGCTCACCGGTGCTCTCTTGGGACGGGCTGGGCTGCCGCGCAAAGAGAGTCAGAGAACCGAGAGGTTCTTCGCGGCACCACGTGAGGAAGCCGGGACCCTAAGAAGGTCCACGCGGCGGCTCAGCGGGCAGACATCGAAAACGTCGCAAAGGAGGGCCAACGAATGCACACTCGCGTCGGTGAGGCTTCGTGGCAAACCGCCCTGGCGCTTGGCATCACAATCCTGTCCCTCGCTCTCTCGACATGCTCTCGTCATGCAAAGCCGCCAGACGCCCCCGTGACCATGATCATTACCAATGCCCGTGTCTGGACAGGCTGCGAGACCAAACCCTGGGCCGAAGCCGTTGCCGTAGCCAACGATCGCATTGCCGCAGTGGGCTCGTCCGCGGAGGTGAGTCGCCTTGCCAGCGCCAGCACGCGAGTAATCGACGCCCAGGGGAAGATGGTGGTCCCCGGCTTCATCGACTGCCATGTACACTTTCTCGAGGGTGGCTTTCGCCTCTCCTCGGTGCAGCTGCGCGATGCTTCCACACCCGCAGAGTTCATCAAACGCATCAAGGAATATGCTGAGCAGGTAGGCCCTGGCGTCTGGATCACCGGCGGCGACTGGGACCACGCCCTCTGGGGAGGCGAGCTCCCCACGCACCAGTGGGTCGACTCCGTGTCCACGCGCAATCCGGTGTGGGTAAGCCGCCTTGACGGGCACATGGCCTTGGCCAACTCCCTGGCCATGCAGGCTGCAGGCGTCTCCGCAAAGACCCCCGACGTGGAAGGGGGCACGATCGTCCGTGACGCGCAAGGCAATCCCACCGGGATTTTCAAGGACAATGCCATGGCGCTCATTGACCGGGTGGTGCCAGAGCCGGATCAAAGCCAAAAGGAGCGGGCGCTGCAGGCAGCCATGAACTACGTCGCCAGCCAGGGCGTGACCAGCGTGCACCACATGGGCACCTGGGATGACTTGGCCCTGTTCAGGCGTGCTCACGCCGCAGGCAAGCTCCTCACCCGTATTTACGCGGCGGTGCCACTTGCCACCGCGGAGCTTCTCGCCAACGAGGTGCGCGCCCACGGTCGCGGCGATGAGTGGCTGCGCATCGGCATGGTCAAAGGTTTTGTGGATGGCTCACTCGGCTCCCACACGGCTGCCTTCTTCGAGCCCTTCACCGATGCTCCGGGGGACTCTGGTCTGCTGGTGAACACGCCAGAAGACCTTCTCCGCTGGGTCAGCCAGGCAGACTCCGCGGGCCTGCAGGTGGCCATACACGCCATCGGCGACCGCGCCAATGCCTTGCTGCTGGACATCTATGCCCGGGTGGCTGCCCAGAACGGCCAGCGCGACCGGCGATTCCGCATTGAGCACGCCCAACACCTGCGCCCTGCCGATATTCTGCGCTTTGCGCAGTTGGGGGTCATCGCCAGCATGCAACCGTACCACGCCATCGACGACGGACGGTGGGCGGAAAAGGTCATTGGCTCCGAGCGCATCAAGACCACCTACGCCTTCCGCTCGCTCATAGACAGCGGCGCCCACGTGGTGTTTGGCAGCGACTGGTACGTGGCGCCACCTTCCCCCTTGTTGGGCATCTACGCAGCGGTGACCAGGCGGACCATCGATGGCATGAATCCGGAAGGTTGGGTACCGGAGCAGAAGATCACGGTGGAAGAAGCGTTGCGCGCCTACACGGCGAAAGCCGCATACGCCTCATTCGAAGAGAGAGAAAAGGGCACGCTGGAACCTGGCAAACTGGCTGACTTTGCCGTTCTGGACCGCGACATCACGCGCATCCCGCCTGAGGAAATTGCGGAGGCACAGGTGGTGATGACAGTCGTCGGTGGGAAGATTGTCTTCACGCGGGAATAGAGGCACTGGCTTTCCGGCGAGGACAGCCCCACCAGAGGACTCAAATCTTAAACGGCACCGGCGTGAAAGAAATCGCGAAAATCACCAGCATGGCGTAGCCCAACGCCTTGCGCTTGCCGTCTAAGGGAAGCCACGGGTCAAGAGGCACAGGGTGGCGAAAGCCAAACACCACCAGTAACACGATGAGCAACGCCCAGCCAGGGTAGAAGACCAGGGTCACGATGCCAAACACGATGAGAATGAAGAGGTAAGCCCGCTGCGCCTTCTGCCCAAACAGAGCGTACAGCACATGGCCACCATCAAGCTGGCCAATGGGCAGGAGGTTGAGGGAGGTGACGAACAGCCCGGCCCAGCCGGCGAACGCCATGGGCCCGAGCATGATGTCCATGTCCGGCGTGAGCCCCGGCACAGCGAGCTTGGCGATCAGCTTGAAGAGGAGTGACTCCCCAAGGTAGAGCACCGTCGGTCCGGCGGCCGCCTTCGCCACGATCTGCGAACTCTGCAAGCCGAAGAAGATAACGGGCACGGCAATGCTCAATCCAGCTAACGGCCCAGCCACGGCCACGTCGAAGAGGGCCCTCCGGTCAGGCATGCGCGCATCCATGCGAATCACCGCCCCCAGGGTACCGAAAGGATTGAGCATCGGAAATGGAAATGGGATGAAATAGGGCAGCGTGGCCCCGACCCCATGTCGCCGGCACATCAGATAGTGCCCCATCTCGTGCGCCAGCAGGATGCTCATAATCGACAGGCAATACACCGCTCCACCCACAAGGAAGGTGGATGCAACCGTGGCCACAAAGAGCAGCAGGTTGATGAGCGGTCGGTGCGGAGTCAGCCGATAAAAGAGACGCGCGCGCCGGCTGGGGCGGAAAGCTGGAGAAGCAGGCGGATAGTACTCCGGCAAGCCATCCGGAAGCTCAGGAAACCTCATCACGCTCCTCGCCATTCAATGACCACTTCTTGACCCCTCGTCAGGCCTAACAGATCGCGCGCGCTGGCCCTGCGCACCGCAATTTCCAAATACCCGCTGCTTCCCCACAAGGCGATGGGCGTCTTTTCTGCTCCCTCCTCGTAACAATGCGCTAGTCCCCAAACCGTGTGTCCCCCCACGACGATCCTCACCTCGCTCTGAGCGGCGCTCGCAACGAGCCCGCGCGGCAGATTGGTAATGGCATTGCCAAAGCGGTCGAAATACACGACCTGACCCCTCGCTCTCCGGCCCTCCACCACAGGCTGCACAATGACGAATTTCACCACCGACTCGACACGCGGCCCCAGCTCCTCCAAGGGCAAGCCCAAGGAGAGGTGCGCCGCGATGGGGGCAAAGACGTCCCGTCCGTGGAATGTTGCGCTCACCTCCGCAAGGCACGAGT
>JACIZP010000104.1 GCA_014359355.1 Calditrichota bacterium
GACCGCACGCCGCCAACATCATACCAACTAAGGCGAGTCTCCTCCTCATGTGCGACACTCCCTTGTAAGGTTGACGGTAAGCTACTCAGTGGATGAGCCGCGTACTCTTAGCTTTATGCACCTCCTTCCCTCTTTGCTTGCTCCCTACCTGTGTCAGTCATGAGCTGCAGTTATGATGAGAACGCTCGACTTCAACCGTCCTCGAGTTCCAAACCAATGGTCCTGCGTTAGGCCGACCTCTGTCTAATATACCCACGGCCGCGCCAAAAGTCAAGCGGAAAATTGCGTTCAGTCAAAAAATCGGAGACTTCTTAGTGTTTCGGCAGTGCTGCGTGGCCTCCGTTAGCAGGCCACGGCCCGCAACCTGCACAAATCTGCGGCCGGTGGAAATCTGAGCATACCCCATCCGTCGCCGTCAGGGCGCCGTTCACCTTCACTTCAGCCGCTTGAAGATGGAAAAGCCTATCTTCGTCTCCACGATGCCGCTGATCTCTCCCACCTTGAGGGCGGTGATGGCCTGAGCAAAGGCAGGGTCAAAGTCTTGGGGGTCGAAGTAACCCAGATCCCCACCCGAGGCGGCAGTTGGGCTAATCGACCTCTTCTTGGCCAGTTCGGCAAAATCCGCCCCCTCGCGAAGCTGGCGCAGGATGTCCTCAGCCTCGGCTCTGGTCTTCACCAGGATGTGCAGCGCCCTAAGGGCAGTGGCCTTGTCGAAGGACCGCGTGTAGCCTACGGAGCCCTTCCAGATCCAAGCGGTGAGTTGCACGCGCATCCATTTGTCGGTCTCTTCCACCACCTCGAGCGGTGTACCCCGGTTCACCTTGCCGATGATCTGCCCAGCCGGAGCCGCTCGCAGGTTCTCACTATCCGCGTTGACGTAGACAACCCTGCCCGGTCGCTGCGCCCAGCCCTGGGCAGCAAGAATCACAGCGAGTGCAAGTGTGCTCCATGCAATAAATCTCTTCTGCATCATCCTCATACTCCTGGTTTCCTTGTACGAGTCCTCTGTTCTGCCGCTACCTGTACAGTGCCAGTGCCGAATCCATAACAGCAAGGAACGCGTGCGGTGAGCGATAGCCGATGGGGTGCACCAGCACCTGCTCCTCCGCGGTCATGAACAGCACGTTTGGAATGCCCACCCCGTTGTACTTCCGCGCGTTGGCGTTGTACTTGTTCGCCACATCGCCTTGTTTGTCGACATCGATCCGTACTGGAATGAACTCTGCTGCCTTGCGGATGACCTCAGGGTTACTGAAGGTCGAGTCCTCCATTGCCTTGCACGGTGGGCACCACGTTGCCATAAAGTCCACCATGAGCGGCTTACCCTGCTCCCTCGCCAAGGCGATGCCTTGCCCGATGTCATACAGCCAAGGGATACCCTGGGCCCGGGTTTTCTCCTTGTGAGAACACCCACCGACAAAGAAACCCACTACCACTACCGCTGCTGCGCACATGATTGTTTTCGATCGCATGCCTCACCTCTTCGCTTGGGAAACCTTATCCATCGCCTTTCTTCTGCTCGGTCCTCAGCGCGGCCCCATCCCAGCCAGGCTGGGTACCCGCAGAGAACTGTCATCTTGCGAATCGCCACAGCCGCCAATGAAAGCACGGCGCAGGTAAACCTCATGCCAGAACGGAGCGCCAACCGCTGCACCGCTCACTTGGCGCAACCAAGGGGCTCCTGGCCCGCCTTGCCGACGGACTTGTAAGCAGCACCGGTTTCTGCCCACTCATCCTCCGCCAGCAGCTTCTTCACCTCGGCCAAAGTCGGGATCCCCGCCTGTCCCCCGAGCTTTGTGCATTTCAGGGCCGCGGCTGCGCTTGCCCAGCGAAGCACGCGAGGGAGTTCCCACCCCCGGCTCAAGCCGAAGATGAAGGCGCCGTGGCACACATCGCCGGCACCCGTGGTATCCACTGCCGCGACCGGAAAGGCAGGCTGGTACAAGAGCCGGCCGTCGGTCGCGCACCAGCATCCCTGCTCGCCCGCAGTGACCACCGCCGCACGTGGCCCATAATCCAGCAGACGCTGGGCGGCCAGCGCGAGCTCGCAGTCCCCGTAGAGCTGCCGGACGAAAGTGGTCGACACAACGGCATAGTCGACATGCCGCAAAAGGAGCTCAGTGTTGTCCCGCAGGCTCCCCAGGTCGCAGACCACCGTGCGTCCGGCGTGCCTAGCCCATCGCGCTGCAGCCAGGGCAACTTTGCTCTCCCGGCCGTCCAGATGGAGTATGCGCCCACGGAGAACCTGCGTGCGCTGCACCTCCTTAGGCCTGAGTCCAAATCCTGCCGGCCGATTGAGCACGACGGTACGCTGCCCCGACCCTTGCTCGACCCAGATCATCGCGCGCGGTGTGAAACCCCGGGGCGCGCGCACCACCATGCTGGTGTCCACGCCAAAACGGGCAAGCTGCGCCAACACGAAATCACCCTCGGCATCCCTCGCCACCTTGCCGACGTACGCGCAGGTGGCCCCCAGCCGCGCTGCAGTCGCCAAGGCGGTCGGCACCGGCCCGCCTCCTTGCACCGTGTAGGCCAGCGCCTCGGTCTTTTCGTTGGCGCCCGGATAGCGCTCCAGGAGCGACACATGGTCTACCGCACAGACGCCAATGCCCACACAGTCGAAAAGAGGCTCCGGAGTAACGTCTGTCTCTCGCAAAACCTCTTCTGAAGGACTCCTACGGCGCACCACCACTTCCTCGGGCACTATCTTCGGCTTCCAGCTCGACGACTACATCCTCCGCCGGTCCCTCGTGGACGCGAATCTGGAGACGTCTCGGGCGGTGTCCCTTCGCGCGCACGAGCAGCTGGTATAAACCCGGCTCCAGCAGCCGATAGAACCGGCCAGTCCTTGGGTCGGTCATACGGGGCCAAATAGCGTCGTTGTCAAGACCGGCGACCGAAACCTGCGCATGGAGTGGCGCCTTTGTACCGGCATCTACCACCTGCCCACGAATGCCGGGACCGGCCAATCGCGCGAGCAAGTCAATGGCAGCCTGCACTGCGCCGCGCAGTTCCTTTTCCGCCTCAGGCTCCTCAGGAAAGTACTCAGTCCCCAGCTCGATGGTAAAGTCCAACGTCCCCAAGGCGCCGTAGAGCCATACCGAGCTCTGCCCTGACTGGGCGTTGAGCGGCAGCACATCGTAGTGCGCGCCGCTTGCCTGCAGGGATTTCGCCAGGGAGTTAGCCGTCTCCTTGAGCAGCTTCGCGTCAGGCGGCTCAGGGGCATTGCTCCAGGGGTAGAGTACTTTCCGCCCATGGCTGTGGAAGCCGATGCCCACGACAAAGCGCCGTGCCACCGAGAGGCTCTCTATGGCCGCAGTCTCCCACTCCGAGAACGGGTGCGGGCCGCGATAGTACCAGCTGCTGGGGTCGCCACTGCCTCCCGCTTCCCAGTTGAAGCCGAAATTGCGATTGAGGTCAACCCCGTCATGCGCCGGTTCGAAGATGCCGTTGCCGTTGTTGTCCCGCAGGTTCTTGCGCCACCAGGGAAACCCGATTCGCCGGCTCAGCACCAGCTCGTAGCCTTCAGGATTCAGCAGCGGCACAACCCAAATCTCGGCGTTGTCCACCAGGCTCCGCAGACTGCTATCGGTGGCGTAACGGGCGCACAGTTCCTCTGCCAGGTGCACGCAGGCCATCACACCGAGCGCTTCGTCCGCGTGAAGACCTCCATAGAAAATGGCAGCCGGTTCGTCTTCCTCGCTGGCAGCATTATCGGAGATCTTGAGCGCCCAAATCGCAGGGTGGCCTGCAGATGCCTTTCCGATCTGGTGTCGGGCCGCCAAATGAGGAAATGAATCTGCCAACGCCTGCAGCCGGCTTTCCACCTGGGCACGCTGAGGATACCAAGACGGAATATGGGGCGCTTCGCTCAGGGGGACCACGAGCGCGAGCTCATACCCACGCTCGCTCAGCCTCAGGAACTGGCGCTCGCTGAGGCGCACCAATGCCCTCCGCTCCTCAACTGCCACGACGCGCACACCAGGCATGGCCTGCAGGCTGTCCAGCACCCACGGAGCGGTCAACTCCACCTGCGCGGTGAGCTGCGGGGCCCTCGGACGGCAGGCGGCCATCATGAGGACAAAGCCACCCGCCAGACAGAGGCCTGAACAGAAACGGCCGGGGTGCATCGGTAGCACCCCCTCAGGAGAGCTTGCCCTCAACAGCACTCAGCACGCGCTCGGCGAGGTTGCGCGCCACCTTGACCAGTTGCTCCGCGGTGGCCTTGCTTGTAGCCACGAAATCTTGATCTTCCAGCGAGCCGAGATTGATGCGCACGTTAAGGGCCGCCCCTTCTGCCGCTGCCCTGGCCATGAGGGCCGAGACTCCGGTGTCGCTCGCTGCAGTAGCCATCCCCTTTTCTGCCACCACCGCTGCCAGCTCCAAGGCTTGCACCGCGTGCTTCATCACCTGCAGCGGCACTTGCGTCGCGCCACGGGTTGCCTCCTGGATGGCGGCATGGCGGGCCTGCTTCTGCTCGTCGGTACTTTTCGGCAAGGCGAACGCGTCCATCACCCGATTGAAGGCGCGGGTGTCTTCGTCCACCGCTGCCAGCAGGGCATCCTTGAGCGTTTGCGCCCTGGTAGCCACCTCCTGCAACTCGCCCGCCACCCCTTCGTACCCCTTCTTGCCCACGGTCAGGTTGGCCACCATGGCTGCCAGGCCAGCCGCTAAGGCGCCGGCCAGCGCCGCTACACTGCCGCCACCCGGTGCCGGCGACTCGGTGGAGAGCTCGTCGACAAACTCTGCCACGGCCATGCGGACCAGTGGTCCCCGTCGTTCACCCACCTGGTATTCGATGATCTTTTTCTCCGGCTCAAAGCGGCAGATGTCGTTGAGGCCGAGTGAACGAACGGCGATGTCCACCAAGTCCCTCTCGGGGAGGCCTGGCGAGCGCCCCTGCTTCTGCAAGTAGTAGCGCCCAGCCATGAGCAATGCCTCCAAGGGAATGAGCCCCACCAGCTCGCTGCCGGTGACGCGCAATCCCAACAGTTCAGCCTCGCGGCACACCTCGTCGAACACCACATGCGGCGGCGTGACCTTGTAGTTCACCAAATTGATGGACACCTGCGCCTGTTTGTACTCGGGGATGTACCAGCCGACCGCTTTGACCGCCTGGAACTTGCCGGGCTTGCGCAACGGGTTGCCGTGCTCATCGCGCAGGATGTTGCCCTCTGGGTCCCGCTGCAGGCGGCCGCTCTCGCGGATGTTCAAGGCGATCTCCTGGGCCAGGCGGCGGTCGCGGGTATTGAGGTTGATGTTGTAGGCGATGAGGAATTCACGCGCGCCGATGACCGTCGCCCCGGTTTTGGGGTTGAATACCGCCGGCCCGAAATCCGGAGCCCACGCCGGATCCTTGAGCTTCGCTGGCAGGCCCTCATATTCTCCCTGGCGGATGTCCGCCAAGTTCTTCCGCTCCGGACGGGTGGCAGCTTCTTCATAAAGATAGACCGGAATGCCCAGTTCCTCCCCGACACGGGCGCCCAATTGGCGCGCTAAAGCGACGCAGTCAGCCATGGTGCAGCCTGCCAGGGGCACGAAAGGACACACATCGGTCGCGCCGATGCGTGGATGTGCGCCGCGGTGTTTGCTCATGTCGATGAGTTCGGCGGCTTTTCTGATCGCCTTGAAAGCCGCCTCCACGACCCCAGCCGGTGTGCCCACAAACGTCACCACGGTGCGGTTGGTATCTGCCCCTGGATCCACGTCGAGTAGCTTGACACCCTCAGTGTCGGCAATCTCCCGGGTAATGGCATCGATGGCGGCACGATTTCTCCCCTCGCTAAAGTTCGGTACACACTCCACCAATTGCTGCATCCAGCCCCTCCGCTCCTCGCCTCAGTCTCTCTCTTCGAACGACCAGACAAAGCTGTGCTTCACTTTGCCATCCATACCTTGCAAAGCAAAGTCGGCAATCAGCATGAAGCGCACCGTGCCGTTTGCCTCTAAGCCAAAATCCTTGAGCCACTTGCCAGTGACCTTTGGCCACAGCACGATGTTGGTCCCCTTGGAAATGACGATGCGCTCGTTGTCCAGGTGACCGAAAAATCGTTTGAGCACTTCCTCTCCTGCCTCGCGAGGACTGGCAAGCTTGGCAGAGGCAGGATCGGCAGGTATCCACCCGTAGTTCGGGAGGTAGAACTCCGCCCAGACGTGGGCGCCACGGTCGCCGGTGGTCCAGTGCCCACAGACCAGCCGCGCAGGGATATCCAGCGAGCGACACATGGCGACAAAGACCATGGCCAACTGCGCGCTGTCGCCCTGGCGCGCCAGCAGCCCTTCTACCGCATCATGGCGTTCCACCCTTTGCACGTAGCTCATGTTGGCGACGATCCATCGAAAGATGAGTCTGGCGCGCAAGTAGGGATTCCGTTCTTCGCCGACAACTGCGCGGGCCGTTCTGCGCACCTCGCCGCCAGCCTGAATCCCGCCTTCTGACCTCGTGTAGCGACGAACCACCTCGCTGCGCCGGTCATAGGGTCCCACGCGCTGCGGGTCAATGGCGTAATTGACCTCGAACGAGGTGATTTGCATGCTGCGGCGGATGATGAGCGAATCGCCGGTGGTGGCCACATCTTTGGCCCACACGTCGATGCGATTGCCGTACGCAGGCTCGAGAACCGACATGGTGGGTCTTGCCCCCTTCCACTTCGGCTCGTGCGCCCACTGCTCGTCCCAAGTGCGGGGACGGCTGACCCAGACGTACAGCACGACCGGTTCGTCGCCCTTGCCGGGGCGCGGTGCTTCGCCTTGCTTGGGAGAAGGCTTGACCACGCCCTTCCACACAAAGTCCGCCTGCCACGTGCGCGGATTGCTGTACACTGCTAACGGGCGCGTCTCAACAGTCTGCGCCACGCCCTGCACTGGCAAAAATCCAGTCGCCCAGGCCAGCAACCCGGGTAGGAGCCAGGCAGCCTTACAGCGCCTTGATGCGGTAGCCGGCGATCTTCGGGTCGTTGTTGAAAATCCACCCAACCACTTCACCGATGCGGATCTCCTTCCACAGGTACGTCGATAGCCCAAACGCCGCCGAGCCCTCGCTGATAAATCCTGCTGCCGAGCGCAGCATCACCCGGAAGCGCTCCTGCCACAGCGCCCAGTTCTGCGGGCGCAAGTCGACCCAGCCCTTCGCTGCCCAGCGCTCCACGGCCTCCGGACTCACCGGAACTGTCCATTGCCCCCGGTACTCGGGAATGTTCACGCGTGGCCCACGGATGATGTGCTTGCCGTCCGGCAGGAGAATGGGCACGCCAATGGACGTGATCACATTGCGAATGGGGTGCCGCTTGAGATAGCTGAGCAGGGCGCGGGAGATCGCCTCCGGGTCCTGTGCCACGACTGCCTCCAAGGTCTTGTACTTCACCTTGAGGAGATGCGCCTCATAGAGCAACTTGGACAACTCCGGGGGACCGAGCTGCCCGAGGGCGACACTGTGGGAATTAGTGCGCTTCTCCAAGGCCTGCATCTCGTTGATCACCGGCTGGCGCAGGTACCCCGCGCGATAGCTCGGGTCCATCACCGCGCCATCGATGGCCGCAATCACATCCTTGCCAGTGTTGCTCCCTTTGATCTCCAAGACCACATTCTGCGCGATCTCCTCAGGGGTCACAAACTCCATCTGGTACATGGAGGTGATCGCCTCGAATTCACCCAGAGTGAAGAAGCCGTTCTCGCCGGTATCCACGCCCACCATCATCAACTCGCCGGCCTCAGCAAAGTCCTTGCGCGGCGTAAGGTCCATCTGGCTTCCCAAAGGCTCCACTTTGCTGGCGAACACCTTGACCGGTTCGTTGTGGCGGCGGATGGTGCGATAGTCGACCTTGCGATAGCCGATCATTGCCGCAGGTTTGAGCTCTTTGACGATCGGCCCGCCTGGCGTGCGTGCCAGCAAGAAAAGCAAACCCGTGTGGGCAAAGGCCACCGCGGTCTTGGACATCAGGCGTGCGCTGGGTTTGTCCTCGCTGTGCGTGTAGGGGATGTTGAGACCCATGCCGCCGGTACCGGTGGTGCCGACCTTGACGAGCACGCGCGTGCCCACCTGCACCATGGCGTCCCAGATGAGTTGCACGTGCCGAATGAGTTGCGGGATGGACTGGCTCACCAGCAGCGTCTCGATGAGCCGCACATCGGCTTTGCTGAGGTGCAGTTCGCTCTCGCCTCGGTTTGCTGCCTCATCCCACTTGCTGCGCAACAGGTGGGCGATCTCCAGCGAAGTGGTGTGCACGTCCTGATAGCTTATGCCAGTGGCGGTGTTGATGGTGTCGACGATGATGGCCGGCTTGTACTGCAGGATGATCTCCACCAGTCGGGAAGTGCTGAAAGCCGCCTCTTTCTCGCCGAATACGTCGTCAAAGATGGCACGCCGCCAGGTGTGGCTTTCCAAGATTTCCGCCCGGTCACGATGGGAGAATTCGGCCCTTGTGAACACATTGCCCCAGCACCCTTCGAACTGGACGGTGGGGAACTCCTTCTGCAGCTCTTTGATCGCCTCTCGCACCTCTCTTTGGTAGAGGGAGGCGACCACCAGTCGTGCAGGCTTCAGATCCTTGGCGATGCGCCGGCAGACCTGAAAGCCTACCAGGCCGGCGCCGCCAAACACCAAGGCGGTCTCTCCTGTTGCCGTCATAGCACCTCTTCTCTGCTGGTTCTTGGCCCTGTGTGGCCCATAGACGGCCACTCCTCAACCTCTCGAAGAAGACGCTCGACAATCTCCTCCTCGCGGATCTTGCCGACGACGGTGCCCCGGCGAAAAAGCAGGGCTGACTTTTTGCCGCACGCCACCCCCACGTCGGCCTCCTTCGCCTCGCCTGGCCCATTAACGGCGCAACCCATCACCGCCACGGTCAGCTCTTTGTTCACCGCAGCCAGCCGGCGCTCCAACTCCTCGGCGATTGCTGCCACATCTACCTCGGTGCGGCCACAGGTCGGGCAGGCGATGACGGTCACGCCACGTCTGCGCAGGCGGAGGCTCTTGAGAATTTCCCAGCCGACCCGCACTTCCTCCACTGGGTCGCCGGCCAAAGAAACGCGGATGGTGTCGCCGATCCCTTCGGCCAAGAGCACCCCAATGCCTACTGCCGACTTGATGGTGCCGGTCCACCGGGTGCCAGCTTCGGTGATACCCACGTGGAGAGGGAAGTCCACGCGGCGTGCGATGAGCCGGTACGCCTCGATGGTGGTGAGCACATCCGAAGCCTTGAGCGACAGGACGATGTCGTCGAAGCCGATGTCCTGGCAGAGCTCTACCTGTCGCAAGGCGCTGGCAACTAGTGCTTCGGGCGTCGCGCCTCCGTGGCGCTCGTACAGGTCTTTCTCCAGCGAGCCGGCGTTCACGCCGATGCGCACCGGTACTCCTCGCTCCTTGGCCTCTCGCAGCACCTTCTCAGCGCGTTCTGCACCACCGATATTGCCAGGGTTGATACGCAGCTTGTGCACCCCGGCCTGCAAGGCCGCCAGGGCAAGCCGGTAGTCGAAATGGATATCGGCCACCACCGGCAGCTTGCACTGGCGCACCAGGCCGGGGAGCGCCTCAGCCGCCTCCTGGTCGGGCACGGCCACGCGCACGATCTCGCACCCTGCCTCTTGCAGGCGCCGAATCTGCGCGAGGGTGGCAGGCACGTCCGCGGTGTGCGTCTTGGTCATCGACTGCACCGAGACCGGCGCCCCACCGCCTATGGCCACATCGCCCACCATGACCCTTCGGGTACGCGCGCGAGGAGGCCCGCCTGTGGCGCTTGGTAGTTTAGACATTTCCGCCCTCAATTTCAAGCGCTTTTTCCCTGTCGCTCCCAACCGATTTCGTTCACCATGGCTGCGGATCGTCTTGCGGCAAAGTCGACTTGCCCGCCTCGAAAATACTCTCTATGCCTTTGAGGGCATCCACCAGCTCCTTGTAGCGGGCGATGGCCTCGGCAGTGCTCTTCTTGGCTCCTTGCAGCTCCTTGATCTGCGTGCGCACTGCCTGCATCTCTTCCTCTAAAGGGCGCCGGCGCAGCGTGATGATGGAGTCACGCATGAGCTTCTCCTGTTCAGCTGGCGAAAGGGCCGAGCGCTCGTCTTGTTCAGCAATGGCTGTCACCACCAGAGAGGCCACCTCCGGGTCCGCGTGGAAGCTGACGCTGGCGGTTGGCTCGAATGACCGTCCTTGGTCGGCCGCCTGCCACAGCTCGGCCACGAAACCGCGCAGCCCCGGGTGACGAAAGTCCTCCACGGCCAGGTGCTGCCGTATGGCCGAGACGGTTTCAGGCGTGCGCACCATCATCGAGACCAGCGCCTTCTCCGCCAGCTCGCCCCTGGTGGCACTTGGGGCTGCGCCACCGGCGCCTGCAAGACGCCCTGTGTCCCACCTTTCTCCACGACGCAGGCGGTTCACCGCCGCCACGATCACGCGCTCGTCCATGTCCAACATTTGGCCCACCTGCTGCGCGACAAGATTGCGCTTGATCTCGTCCGGAATTACCGCAATCGACTCCACCACGGAGTGGATAGCTCGCGCCTTCTTCTCCGGGGTTTCGAAAAAGCCGGCCTGGCGGAGCGCCTCGATCTTGAACTCCACCAAGCTCTTCGCCTCGCTGACCAAGGCAGCTACCGCTTCCGCGCCCCGCTCATTGACGAAAGTGTCCGGATCGTGGCCGGCAGGCAGCCGCGCCACCTTCACGTCCAGCCCGCGCGCAATGAGAATGTCGGCCCCTCTGATGGCGGCCGAGGATCCGGCGGAATCCGCGTCGTACAAGACCACCACCTCCTGGCAGTAACGGCGCAGCAGGCCTGCCTGCTCCTCGGTGAGCGCCGTGCCAGAAGAAGCAACCACATTGCGAATACCCCGCTGGAAGAGGCTCAAGAGGTCGATGTACCCTTCCACCAAAATCGCCGAATTGGCCTGGCGAATGAACTCTTTGGTCTGGTAGAGGCCGTAGAGAATGGAGCCTTTCTTGTAGACTATGGTCTCCGGCGAGTTAATGTACTTTGCCGTCTCCTCCTCCTTGAGCCTGCGCCCACCGAAGCCGACGATCTTGCCCATGAGGTCGAAAAATGGGAACATCAGCCGGTGACGGAAACGGTCGTAGTAGCCGCCATCGGTCCGCGAGACGACAAGGCCGGCTGCAAGCAGCACCTCTGCCCCCATGCTCTTTGTCGCAGCATAGGCAACCAGTGCGTCCCAGCGGTCCAGCGCATAACCGAGGCCAAACTTGCCCAGTTGCCCGAGCTCCAAGCGTCTGGCCTGGAGGTAGGAGCGCGCCGCGGCCCCTTCCGGCGCCTTAACGAGATTACGGTAGAAGAACTCTGCTGCCATCCGGTTGGCTGCATACACCGCTTCTCGTGCGCGCGCCTCTTCCTCATCGAGACGCTCCAGGGTAATGGAGATGCCTGCGCGCTGCGCCAGGCGAAGGACCGCTTCGGGAAAGGTGATGTTCTCTATGCGCATGAGAAAGGTGAAGACATTACCACCCGCGCCACATCCGAAACAACGAAATATCTGTCGCTGGGGGTTGACAGCAAAAGACGGGGTCTTCTCAGTGTGGAAAGGGCAAAGGCCGAAGTAGTTCTGGCCTCTCTTTTTCAGGGTAACGTAGGCAGAGACGACTTCAACGATATCGGAGGCCGCCCGCACCTCATTGATCTTGTCGTCAGGTATGCGCACCGCAATCCTTGCAACCTCAAGTGCTGCGCAAAGCGCCAATGGGCATGCCGGCACCCATCGGGTCCATTATCTGAACAGGCGCTCCAGAGTCTCCAAAGATACGCGTGCGGCGTACTTTTCGGCCGGCTCGGCACTGCGCAGGCTGTAACCACGGACGAGCACCACTCGGTCAGTGCCAACCACGGTGGCCAACTCAGCCGTTTGGTCGCGCTCGTCGTACTTAACGACCCAGCGTCGCGTGCCGATGGTGATGAGCTTACTCCCCTCGCGTGCCCGCTCCATCTGAATCGGATTGGCCAACCACATCGCAAGTACGCCCGCATCAAGCGCCCCTATGGCCACCTCCACTTCCACACTCTGGGCGCTGTTGGTCTTCACGTACTGCCGACGCACCTTCAGCCCCACCTGCGGGCTGAATTCGTCCGCGTCAGCTTGCGTGGGCTGGGCCTCCCACCCTCGCTCTGGTTCCGGCAGCAGGCCCTCCATTTGGGCCACGATTGCCTTGTTCACTAAGCGCAGTGCCTGGCGGAGCTGATTGGCGGCGTCCAGGTAACGCCCGGCATCGTATGAGCCCTGGGCCCGCTGGAGTAAGGCCGAGATATCGCCTTTTTCCTGCGCCTGCGTCGATAGGCATAGACCGCACAGCAAGCACAGGGCCCCGGCCCCCAAAGAGACAACTCTCATGGCTAACCCTCCCCTCTCCGCAACCAGGACGCCCTTTACCGCGAGGACTGCCTCACGGATGCGATCATCCGCTCGGTGGTTTCCTCCGTCACGCGGTCTAACTCGGCGTAAAGATCGCCTGGCAGCCCTGCAGAACGCGCCGCCGACTCTGCAGCAGTTTCACACGGTTCGCAGGCTGGTCGGCCGTGGTCGAGGCCGAGCCTCTGCCGCAACTCGAGAAGCTGATTCACGCGCTCCGTTTCCAGGACGTTCACCCTGCCAAGCTGCATGGCCACCAGCATGATCTTGGCAAAATGCTCGATGGTCTCCATGCGATAGTGTGCCTGGATGAGGGTACGCCCAATGGTCAGCGCCCCGTGGTTGGCCAAAAGCACGGCATCGTGATCTTTCAGATAGTCGCGGATGACCTGCGGAAGCTCCGGGGTACCCGGAGTCGCATACTCTGCAAGGGGAACGCCACCCAGGCTGATAATCACCTCTGGCAGAACGCACTTGGTGAGCGGGATGCCGGCTACGGCAAATCCCGTTGCTGTGGGCGGGTGGGCATGGACCACCGCGTTCACATCGGGCCGCTGTTTGTAGATGTCCAGGTGCAAGAGAGCCTCGGACGATGGTTTGAGCGTGCCGCCGATTTGTCGCCCCTGCATATCGACCATGACCAGCTGGTCGACCTTGAGGAAGCCCTTGCTCATTCCCGTCGGGGTCATGATCACCCGGTTGTCGTCCAACCGCACGCTGACATTGCCGTCGTTGGCGGCCACGTAGCCGCGCTGGTAGATGCGCTGGCAAATGTCGATAATCTCCCGCTTGACCTGAAACACAGATTGCGCCACGCTTCACCCTCTCTCTTGTTGTGTCATGTCGAAATGGTCAATCACCCCCACCACCACGCTGCGCACCGGCACCTCTTTCATGCCCAAGATGTCGGCTGCAGCCTTCCCCTCTTGGGCCACCAGGACAAGGTCGCCCTCCCCCGCGTCGACGCTGTCCACCGCCACGATGAGGTCGCGCAAGGGCGTCAAATCAGGCGCCACCGGCTGGACCAACAGGAGCTTTCGCCCCTGATAGCAGGCCTTCTTGATGGTCGCATGAATGTTGCCCACCACCCTGCCGATAACCATCGCTCACCTCTCCTTGGCCTCGGGGGCCACGTAGATGTCGTCAAGGATCCCCACGATTGAGCAGTCCGAAGGGATCTGCCGTCCATCGATGGCGTAGCAGGCCTCGCGGGCGCTGACCCAGTAGACAATCTCCCCCTCCGTTGCACCCACCCCATCAGCAGCGATGAGGGGTTTGCCCAAGGGCTGCAGCTCCTTGTCCAGAGGCTGCATGACGTAGAGCTTCACGCCGGCCAGCTTTTCGTCCTTGCGCGTGCACCAGAGCTTGCCAATGACCTTGCCGAGTTTCACGGTGCGTTCCTTCTCCCGCAGAGGCCATTTACTCCCGGAACTTCTGAAAGACCACCTTTCCTTCTACCTCCAAGGTGTCCACGATACCAATGATGCTGGTGTCGGTCGGAGTGGTGGTCATGTTCTTGGCCATGCGTGCCGAGCTGCCGCGCACGATGAGCACCACCTCTCCCTCTCCGGCACCGACTGTGTCTACGGCCACCAGATAGGTTGAAGTCGGCTTGACCTCCGGGGTGAGCAAATTGACGATGAGCAGTTTGCTGCCGTCCAGTTTCTCGTCCTTACACGTCGACACGACGGTGCCGACCACACGCGCGATTTCCACCTCTGTCTCCTTGCCTGGGCATTGGCGACCTTGCCGGAAGACCCGCTCTCTCAGAGCAGCCCTTCGTCGGCAAAGCTGAAGTACGAGTCCTTGCCTATGATCACATGGTCCAACACGGTGATTCCCACCAGCTGGCAGGCATCCTTGAGCATCTTGGTGATGCTCTTGTCCTCCTGAGAAGGCGTGGGATCGCCGCTGGGGTGGTTGTGCACAAAGACCACCGCAGCCGCCTGCCGCGACAGCGCCTCGTAGACGACTTCCCGCGGACTGACCACGCTCTCGGTGAGGCTCCCTTCGAAAACGGTCTTCTCATCAAGCAGCTTGTTGCGGCTGGTGAGAAAGAGCACTCTGAACACCTCGCGTGGCAGGTCGCGGATGTGACCACGCACGAGCGCGTACACGTCCGCACTGGAGGCCACTTTGTCGCCCACCCGACTCTGTTCTTTGAACAGCCGCTTGCCTATCTCGAAGGCTGCCTTGATCTGGGCGGCCTTGGCCGGACCGATTCCTGTCTCCTGACAAAGCTCGGCCGGCGAGCGCGCATCCAGCCCCCGGAAGCCATGATACTTGTGCAACAGATGGCGGGCGAGGTCCAAGGCGGTGGCCCCGCCCGAGCCGGTGCGGAGAATGATGGCCAGCAGCTCCACGTCGGCCAGCGGCTCCGGGCCGTGCGTTAAGAGCCTCTCCCGCGGCCGTTCTCCTTCAGGCCACTCCGGAATCTTTGCCACATAGCGAACCACGCCACCCTCGTATGATGCCTGCCGCTGCGAATGAACCGTCACACCACCTGCGCCAGGACCTGGGCAATATCCAACACACGCATTCTTTCCTCTGCGCCTCGGTCTTTCACACCGTCATCCAACATGATCAAGCAGAAGGGGCAGGCAACCGCCAGGGTCTGCGCACCCGTGGCGAGCGCCTCATCGGTGCGCGCGTGGTTGATGCGGGTGCCAAGCCTCTCCTCCATCCACATTCTGCCGCCGCCGGCGCCGCAACAAAAGCTGCGCTGCTTGTGCCGCGAGAGCTCGCGCGGTGGTTTGCCCGTGGCCGCCTGCAAGACCTCGCGCGGGCGGGAGTAGATGTTGTTGTACCGTCCCAGATAGCAAGAGTCGTGAAAAACCACCTCGCTCGCCACGGAGCCGGTTGGCCGCAACCGCCCTTCTGCCAAGAGTTGGGCTAACAGTTCCGAATGATGCACCACCTGGTAGGAGCCGCCAAACTGCCGATACTCATTCTTGAGCACATTGTAGCAGTGTGGGCATGAAGTGAGCACTTTCTTGACCCCATAGCGTCCGAAAAGTTCGACATTCTGCTGCATGAGGGTCATGGCCACGTACTCGTTGCCGGCCCGGCGCGCCGGGTCCCCGCAGCAGCTTTCCTCCGCGCCGAGCACCGCGTAGCTCACCCCGGCGGCATTGAGCAGGTGGGCCAACGCCCGCGAAATCTTCACGCCGCGATCGTCGAAGGATCCTGCGCACCCCACGAACCAGAGGTACTCGGCATCGGGACGCTCCTGAATGCTGGGCACTCCCAGTCCCTCAGTCCAGGCGGCACGGCTGGCGCTGGAGATCCCCCAGGGATTGGCGTTAGTCTCCAGCCCCCTGAACGCGGGATTCAACTCCTGCGGAAAGCGAGCCTCGGTGAGCACCAGGGCCCGCCGCATGTCGACAATCTTGCGCACGTGCTCGATCGCCACCGGGCAGCGCTCCTGGCAAGCGAAGCAGGTCGTGCAACTCCAGAGCACCTCATCGGCGACGGCCTCGCCAAGCAGGGCCCTTGTCCCCTGACCGGGCGTGTCAGCGCGGGACGACTGCCCCTCGCGGCCCATCTGCTCCCTCAGGTCGAGAATGAGCTGCTTCGGGGAAAGAGGCTTGCCTGTAGCATGCGCCGGACAAACATCCTGGCAGCGGCCACATGAGGTGCAGGCATCCAAGTCAAGAAGCTGCTTCCAGGTGAACTCGTTCATGCGCGTGACGCCAAAGGTCTCGGAGCTCTCGATGTCGATGGGGAGTAGCTCGCCGCGCGGCCCCAGGGACTTGAAATAAACATTGGCCGGCGAAACGAGAATATGAAAGAGCTTGGAATACGGGAGGTAGGCGACGAAGCCCATCGACACCACGAGATGTCCCCACCAGAGAAGGCGATGCAGGCTCAACTTGTCGGCCTGCCCAAGGGGCGCCACAAAGGTAGCCAGCCAGTTGCCCACCGGTGACCAGGCCCGCCATGGCGGCAGGGTGGCTGCTATGCGCGTTGCCTCGATGAAGAAGCCACTCACGCCAATCACGAACAGCAAGGAAAGAAGCACGGCGTCATCGACGCGGTTGTTGAGCCGCTGCGGGCGCAACACGTAGCGACGCACCGCCGCGAGGAGCAGACCAACCAAGAAGAGGGCACCGAAAAGATCCAACAGCAGCGAAAAGTAGAGGTAGAACCGCCCGTGTAGAATCTGCAGCCCAAAATCCGCCTGAAGGAAAACGAGGAGCGTGCCTATGAACAAGGCCGCAAAGCCGAAGAAGATGAGCGCGTGCATTAACCCCGGAAAAGCCTCGCGCAGCACCGCGCGTTGCAGTAGCCCATCCGCCAACAGGTGCCGCAGTCGCAGGAGTGGTCGGTCGGTGCGGTCTTCCGGCTTACCCATGCCCCACAACCGCACGTGCCGATAGACACCATACCCAAAGACCACTAAGGCGACAACGAAAATCAGATAGAGCCATCCGTAGCCCGGAACATTCCAGTAGATTTCCCGCGTCGGTTTTATCAACGTCTCCATCGCTCCTCGCTGCACTGACTGGTCAGGTCCGAGTTCTGCTTGCTCTGTCCTTCGCCAATTGTTCGGGCCTCCCACTAAATGCGCGCACGGGTTCGTTTCCCCGCGCGATCGCCCAGCGCACCATCCACTGGGCTGCCTTCCTTTAGCCCGATGGAATTTATCACTCCCGGGCAAAAAGTCAAAGCCTTTTTTGCAGGGAAGCTATGCGCCACCCGCCGCCACGCCGCGCACAAAGAAGTCAGCCACTTGGTCTGCCAAATCGCTCAGGCCGCGTTTCCTCCGCTTGGAGAGAATCCAGTTAGTTGCCAAACCGTCCAACGCGCCAAAGATGGCCTGCTTGGCAATGCTGGGGTGAATGTCGCTGCGGAACTCGCCATTCTGCTGCCCTTCCTCGATGATGGCGCCGATCACATCCAAGTACTCCTTGAACTTGGTGCCTGGATATTCGTGCATGAACTTGGCGCTCTGCCGCAACTCCACCACGATGACCATCGCCAGGTCCTGGTTCTTCTCCACCATCTGAAAGTGCAGTTGCGCAAACCGGCGCAGTTTGCCCGTGGCTGTGCTCTCTTTTGCCAACTCCTTGCGCACGTGGGCAAGGATGGGCTCCATTTGGGTCTCAAACAGAGAGATCAGAATGTCGTCTTTGCTCTTGAAGTAGAGATAGGTGGTGCCATCGGCCACTCCTGCTCCTCGAGCAATTTCTGCGACCTTGGTGTTGTAGAAGCCCTTTTTGGCGAACATCCTCATAGCCGACTTCATTATCCGCTCGCGCTTGTCGTCGCCCATGGTTACGCTCCCTTCCGCTTGATCAAGCACAAACTGCGCGCTCCCAGTTC
>JACIZP010000105.1 GCA_014359355.1 Calditrichota bacterium
AACTGCAGCCGGCGTTCGCCGCGGCCAAAGCGGTACGGACTGCGCGGCTCCCAGCTATTGCCCACCACGTAGGGGTTAGGGACCACGATCACCTGGTCGAGCATAGATTTGGCCACCTGGAGGTCGTACTTGGGCGCGCTCACCTGGAACTCAAAGCGCTCGCCCTTGCGGAAAGGCTTGGTGGTGGCGATCCGGAACACATCGCCGGGCGCCGGTGGGATGAACACCGGCTTCAGGCTGTCCACCTCAAAGGTGAGTCGCCAGGTGGCCGTCACCTTCCAGGACGACAGCGGGTCGTCAATGAAAATGGTGATGCCCTCACCGCTGTCTGGAGTCAGCGTAGAGTCCTTCACGATGTCCCGGAAAAAGAACTGGGCTTGTACACCCTCGGTGACGTTCCACACGCTGAACTTTACGGGCGTCTCTGGATATCCCAGTTTGCGGGCAGACTTGGCCTCCACTTTGTCCGAGAAACGGATCTCATAGTCAGCAGGATAAGGAGTCGAATGGTTCAGAGCAGGGTCTTGGCTGACAAATAGCGGATCAAAGTCGACATAGGTCTTGTAGTTGCAGCTGCCCACGAGCCAACCCGTGCGCGAGTAGTCTACCTCGACCTTGGCATCGTTGACCATGTTTACCACCAGTCCGTCGAACAGGGGAGATTCTGTCTCTTCAAACACGGGGAGGCGGTGGAAGAGGAGCACCGTATCCGCTAACACGAGCCGATAGAGGGAGTAAAACGGCACGCCGCTGTTGTGGAAGCGGGAGGTGTCGTCGAACACAACCTGGTAACGGGCATTGTCGCGCACCGAATCCTCGATCACAAACTGCACCTGAAGGCTTCCCGTCCCAGGCCCTTCGTGCACAACGCCCTGGTCCTGCAGTGCGGCCGCCACATAGCCAGCCGATGGCGGATTCGGCACCACCACGGCAGTATTGACGTCGGTCTGCACATTGCCGGCAATGTCAACCTTGATGACGCTGGCGCACTCGGCCGGCGCAATACCTTCGACCTCGCCTGTGGCACTGGTATCCACCAGACCGCGGTCGTAGGAGACTACGGCATAGTAGTACGTCTGGCCGTTCTGAACGTCGGTGTCGATGAAGACATGGCGCAGGCCGTTGTCGGTGCCAAGGTCGAATTTCACCCCTTCCACATCGATGGGGTGGAGGCCCTTGATGCCATTCTGCAGGTCGAACTGCGCAATAGGTTTTCGGAATGTTGGTCTGCCGTAGGCGTCGGTGATGATCTTGTTCTCCAGGAACTCAGGTTCGGTGCTGCGGTAGATGCGGTAGCCCTCAAAGTCGTAGGCTTGAAGGAAAGGATCCCACGAGCTCTCTGCCCTGGTGTCCCAGAGGAGGGTCACCTTGCCGTCGCCCGGGATGGCGGTGAGAGTTGGCTTTTCCGGGGGCTTGGCAAAGCGGTAGTCGGCGTTGTAGATCTGCTGCACGGTCTTTTTGGTGCGCGCCAAGTCGTCGGCGTCCTCGGCAAAGATCAGGGCCATGGAGTAGTTTTCGGTTTGACCAGGCCGCAGCGGGAATGGCCCCGATGAGAAAAACATGCCCAGGTTGGCGGTCACCTGCAGGGCGTCTTTGGGCTGAGGTGCAGACACAAAAACCTTCCAGTTTTGCTCCTCGTTCCACAGTTCGTAGGTGTGCACCGGAAAGATACGGAAGCCGGTCAGGCCGATTTGGTCGGACTCGTCTTTGTCCAGAAAGCTATAGTTGGGCTCGCCAGGTGTGGGCATACCATCCGCCTCGCCGCCATCAGGGCCCGGGTATCCGTCCATGAATGGCCCAAGTCCGTCTTCGCCCACGTCGTCGTGCAAGGGCTCGCCGGCATCCCACTGGCCGTTGCCGTTCAGGTCCTCGAAGGACATCCAGTCCATGTCCTCGTCGGCAGACCAATGCGGGCGCGGTTCGCGGTTGAACGTCTCGCGGAAGGACTCCACGTCCACACACCCGTAGGGATAGGTATCCAGCCACATGCCTGGACTCGGGTCGTCGCGCCGCTCATCGATGAGCCCGTCGTCATCGTTATCTCGGCCGTCGGTCTTGATGCCCGGACTCTCTAAGAAGGCAAAACCGGCCACACCCACCGGCGACCATCGGCCCGGCGTCCCGAAGCCATCCCAATCCCATGCCCAGGCGATGTCCAGCCTTAAATTGTAGTTGCCAGTGTCGTCCGAAGAATCATCCGTGCCTCCGACCCCCCAGTCGATGTAGAAGCAGTAGTAGGTGCTGTCGTAGGTGGTCTTCCCTTCGTTGGTGATGAAGTAGATGGCGAAGAGCACGTCTTCGGCCAGCACTTGTGACCACTGAAAAAGGCGCGTTGCCACTTCGAGACCTAAGCCGCGGCGGGTCGTGTCGGTGGGATCGGGATAGAAATCCCACTCCTCGTCTGGGTCGTCGTCGAACACGAAGTAGGTTTCCAAATCGGCGTTGGTGACCCCTTTGCCAAAGAAGCCATTCCAAAAGCCGTCCCACTCTGCGGGTTTGTCGGGCCAGTGTGCAGGCCAGGTCGCGGGGTCGTTGCTCATGGCGGGCTTGTCCCCACGCGGGTTGAAGTAGCCCGGCAAAGGTGCCCACCCCCACAACTCATCCTTGGGCCCCTTGTCGACGAACTCCCGATATTGCGTCTCCATGGGGTAGATGACCTGGCCCTTGTTGTCGATGGTGCGCGCCTGGACGACGAGAGCGACGCCATCGACGTACGAGTGGCCGCTCCCTTTGGGCCACTCGCCAGACGGCTGATCCGGCCAGTGAGCGATTTCCCCCCAGTTGATGAAGATGGTCCGGACCAGATTGCCATCCATGATCCCCTGACGGCGGTAGCGCGCGTCGCCAGTGTTGGGGTCAGGCGTGCGTTGTGCCAACACCTCCGGGCAGGCGAAGGCGGTCAGAGCCAATAGTGCCAAGAGTACGCGCTTCATGACGCTATCCTCACCTGGTGAGTAAACCGCAGCTCAGAATTCCAACGTCAGGCCACACTGCACCTGGCGCGGGGCGCTGTAGAAATCCGGGCGCACGTAGTACTGGTCAAGCGTGTTTATGCCTCGCGGCCGCAGCCCTCCTGAATACACCGGCGCCAGGGAATAGCCGGCACGTCCTGTGTCGGTAAAGACCTCAACTTCGTTCAGCCGGTCAAACAAGTTGTAAACGCGCAGGAAAAGCTGGAGCGACAATTTCCCAAGCGGGAATGTCTTGTACGCATAGAGGTCGACGTTGTATTGAAGTGGCTTGCGGCCACTGTTTTCTACTGCGGTCTGGATGTTCTGGAACGACGGCGTGTAGGGAAGTCCAGTGCCGAACCGCCCGATCAGGTTCACGCTCAAGTCGTCGTTGCCGAGGGTGAGCGTCGCGTTGATTTGGTGGCGGCGATCCCAATTGAGCGGCACCATCTGTTTTGTTGTTTCGCGAGGTGGCTCCGTCTGCTGGTCAAGGAAAGCGGTGTTCGGGTCAGAGGCGTTCCCTTTGGCAATCTGAAATGTGTAGTCCAGCGTGGCGCCCACGCCGCCCTTGTGCCGCTTCTCGAAGGCCACGGTCACCCCCTTGACGTTCCCATAGTCACGGTTGATGTAGCGGCCGTAGCGAATCCCTTGCAGAGTCATTAGCACCTCGGTGCCCAGCAGATTGCGGATGTCCTTGTAATAAGCCGTCACATCCAGAGCAAGATCCTCGGTCAACTGCTGCTGCAAGCCTATCTCGTAGATGACCGTCTTCTGCGGCTTCAGCGTGGTGTTGCCCACGGTGTTCAGCAGGCTGTGAGGTGGCGGCGAGGGAGTGCTCTGCAAGGGGTAGATGTCGAATTCCGGGTTGGTGTACATAAAGTCCAAGTTCGGGATCTGGAAGAAGTGGCCGTAGGACACGTGAATAACCCCCCGCTCGGTGATGGGATAGGCGATGCCGAGTCGCGGGCTGAGTTGCGAGGCGCCCTCTGCTCGCACCCGCGGTGAGCTGCTTGGCTCGCGGAAGTTGGTGGGCACTTCGCCGTCGGGCTCGAAGTGGTCGAAGCGCACTCCCGCGTTCACGATCATGTAGTCGAATTCCATCTTGTCCTGCACGTAAGCGGCAAACTCCACAGGGCGGTGGGTGTATTGATTGTTGTTGAACGACGTCCTGGGCGGGATGCGTTCGGGGAGCTCGGGCACCACTTCAAACTCGTGCATCCACAGGCGGTGGCGTTTCACCTCGAGGCCAGTCTTGAACTGGTGCGTCTGGGTCGCCTGATAGGTGAGGTCGAACTTGCCGACAATAGTGCCTGTGCTGCGGTGGAAATTCCACATTTGCATGCCGCCAGTGAGGAAGGCGTTGGCGCCAGTATCCTGGAGCCTTCTGCTCGAGACATAGCCTGGGTCAAAAGGGTCTTCCAGGACAAATTGTTTGTACACCGTGTAGAAGTAGGTCCCTTTTACAGAGAAGAAGGCACGCGGGCTTAGCACTCTGTTCCACGCCAAACTGGTGTTGTAACCCCGCTGATAGCGCTTGTAATCGCCTGAGGGGTTGAGCCGGAATCGATGGTCGTAATACTTGAAGTAGGAGTCTTGCAGGAGAGTCTCGATGCTCAGTTTATCGGCAGTGGACAGTCGCACACTCAACTTCCCCTGGGCGGTGGCCCGCCGCTCAGGATTCATGGGCACTGCCTTGGCCTCTGTTATGAGCCGCTGAGCGACTTCCTCAGAAAATGAATAGACTTTGCCATGCGACATGATGGTCCACTTGGACTCCGCGTCGGCGGTAAAGTCGGACTGGTCGCTGGGCCTGCACACGTCTTTGCCGTAGATGTAGCCTTCGCTGTCGTAGTAGCGTCCCGAGAGGAAAAAGTTCACGGCGCCCGCAGTGAAAGGCAATGGACCGCTAAGAGTGCCCTGCAGGTTGTAGGAAGGATTCAGCCTGTCGATGTTCCAGAAGATTTCCTT
>JACIZP010000106.1 GCA_014359355.1 Calditrichota bacterium
TGCGCCAGATGCAGCACATGGAAAACACTACGCCCTAGCCACGGTGGCCAGACCTACTCGCCGTGCCCCTGCCTTCAGGAGCACTGCCGCGCACTCATTGGCCGTAGCACCCGTCGTGAACACATCGTCGACGAGCATGACTACCTTTCCCCTTACCGTCTCGGGAACGCGCACGGCGAAGGCGCCAGCGACATTTCTCGCCCGTTCAGCAGCACCCAGTTTGGCCTGGGGCGTCGTGTACCGTGTACGCCGCAGCACTCCTGCCTCTACCGGGATGCCACAGATCTTACTCGCCGTACGGGCTAACAGCTCGCTCTGATTGTAGCCACGTTCCCGCTTGCGCGCCGGGTGGAGAGGTACCGGCACCAGCAGATCGGCCGCCGCAAGCGCACCAGCGGCATGAATTGCGCCCCCCAGCGCAAGGCCCAACGGGTGGGCCAGGCATTGATACCCGCGGTACTTGAAAAGGTGGATTACTTCTTGGACCTCAGGCGAGTACTTCCACACCGAAAGGGAAGTCGACAAAGGTGGGGCTGGGCCCACTTTGGCCCTCGCGCCAAAAGCGATCACCGGCTCCGGACACACGGGAAGGCGCAGCCAGCAAGTTGTGCAAAGCACGAATTCATGCAACTCGAGATGGGCTTGGCAGAGCACGCAGTAAGGCGGCAGGATAAAGTCGAGCAGTGGCGCAAAGGCCACCAGCAGTTTTTCTTGCCATGTGACCGCACGCCCCATGGAGTCACCCCCCTGTCTCGCAGCGTTCCCTCCCTTGAGACCCGTGTTGTTCCACTTAGGCGCGAGGAGTTTATTCCCACCCCGTGATCAACTCTCACACTCGCTCATCGCGCCACATAGCACGCGGTGCGAGGCAATATCTCAACTGCCTCGCACCGCCGTCCCTCCCGAACTAGGCGCCGGCTGTCTCGCCAGAGCCCCCGAAGACCATTGGCAGAAGTTACTTCATGAAGTTCCAGACAAAGGAGATGCTGGGCTGCACCCTCTCCTGCGGTTTGTAGACCTTGTTCATGCTATCCCACTCCAACGTCCAAATGTAGTCGCAGAAGAGGATCAAGTACGGCTTGATCTTGTACCCAACCCCGACTTTTGCGACTGAGTGCTTATCCAGCGTGAACACGTCGCGCAGTGTCTCCACGCCAATCTTGTCGTAGGAGGCGCGCAGAGCAATTAAGGGCACGTTGGGCACCTCGGCACCCGCGTGAAGGACGCCGCTCTGCTTCTCGCCATCCAGCCGCTGGAACATGCCGATCAGGCGCACGGTCTTCAAGATCTCGCCGTACAGCTCGCCAAAATAGCCCTTCGTCTCCGCCGTGATGAACCGGAGAGAGTCCACCTTGGTCGCAATCTGCGGATTGTTGGTGTATCCGCTCATCATGTGGCGCTCAACCTCATAGAACGGCCCGAAATAGGTGGGCAAGAACTGCTCGCCCAACCAGCGCCGTTCAAATTTGGCGTGCACGTCGATGAGCCCGAGGAGGTTGCCGAGGTCGGCGCCTATGCCCGCAGCGTAACCGGAACCGTGGTCGATGATCTTGGCATAGTCGGCGTACAGGCTGCTACGGAAGATAGCTGTCTGCACCAGCGGGAGCTCAGCATCGAGGCCGAACTCAGCCACGCCGTCGTCGGTGGCTCGGGAGCCATCTGGGTCAATGTCGGTGATGTAGGAGGCACCAAGGGCAAAGTTCTTGATGATGGGCAGGTTGGTCATCGTCCGCAGGGGACGCACGTAGGCGCGGCCGCCCATGATCTCTGCGCGGCCCAAATTGCTCGTGAAAGACTCAAAGCCCCCGAGGCCAAGGTCGAGGTCAAAGACCAATCCGATCTTGCGCTCGTCGTAATTGACGTCGTTGCAGTAGTAGTTGACGATGAAGCCGTGGCCGAGGCGCGTGCCGTCCAATCCGCCAACTCGAGCGTAGATGGGATCGTATTTCCGTCCGTAGCGGAGGTAACGAATGATGCGGAAGTAGTCGTAGCCGGTGTCCCAGTCCTTGGAGCGGATCTTGCCATTCTCCAAGCTGTACAGCAAATTGAGGTTCAACCCCACACCAATCTTGCCGAAACTCAGTTCCGGCCGCACATTGAAGGCGAGGTAGTTGTCACCATCAATGCTGGCAAACCCCAGTCCGCCGATGAAGATGCCCCCTTGGCCCTGGTAGCCGACACCGCCGTCATACAACTGAGCCACACCCGAGGCGACGCCCAGGCCCACAAAAGCAACCGCCAGGAATAAGACGAGCCGACTTCTGCGCATGGCCATTCCCTCCACTTGTTCGACGCCCACTGCGCCAAAACGCTACGACAATCTACCGAAGAATAGGGACAAAGTCAAGCGTTTTTTGCATCGGCGAGCACCTCAAGTCCGTAAGGGACTGCCACAAAACGCTTGACATTGCCACCGTCTTTTCTTAGTTTGTCATAGACTTCCGCCCCAGGGTGGGCGATTTGGCGTGAGAGAACTTTTTGCCGACAGGGGACAGAAATGCGCGTCTATGATTGCTCAGTACCTTTGCACGAGCGGATGGTCATCTACCCCGGTGATCCGCCGTTCAGGTGCGAGCTTCTATCCGATGTCTCTCAGGGCGAGACGTCGACCGTGCATCAGTTGTTGCTCGGCACGCACACCGGGACCCATGTGGACGCTCCCGCTCATCTGTTTCCGCATGCGCCTACAATCGACCTATTGCCAGTGGAAACGTGGCTGGGGCAAGCGCGCGTGGTTGCGGTCCCCGCGCAGGTTTGCGTCACCGCAGCTGACCTGCGTCACCTCGACCTGAACGGATGCACGCGGCTGTTCATCCGCACAGCGAACTCGCTCCTTTGGGCAAGCCATAAGCACTTTTTCGTCAAGGACCATGTCTACCTCGACGCCGAAGCAGCCGACTATCTTGCCGAGCAAGGTCTCCTCCTGGTCGGGTTCGACTATCTTTCTGTGGACCAGTATGGGGACCCTACGCTCCCTGCGCATCGCCGCCTCCTCGGCCGCGGCATACCCATTGTCGAAAGCCTCGACCTGTCGCAGGTGCGCCCGGGGGACTATCAGTTGGTCTGTGCACCGCTTGCCCTTACCAACACCGAAGCCGCACCGGCCAGGGTCTTCTTGCTCGAAGAGTAAAGGGCGCGGCCTCCCACAGCACGGCCTGTCGACCGCGGTTGCAGCT
>JACIZP010000107.1 GCA_014359355.1 Calditrichota bacterium
AGTCCACATGGGCAAGGATACCTCTTTCTCCGTGCAAGGAGACGATCTCAAAACCGACGCGCCGCCCTTGCTCGCGGATCTCGTTGGTGATGAACCCGCCCGCCTTGAACGGCGTTCGCTCCAGAACCTTCTTGATAATCGTGGTCTTTCCTACCCCGGCTTCCCCAGTGAGGAGTATGACGGGCATCGATTTCATAGACATCCCTCATCCATTAGTTCTCTCCCGCTTCCGCCTATGAGACCTTCACGTATTCTCGGAGAAACCTTCCTGTATGCGATGTGGGGTGACTGGCCACCTCCTCAGGGGTGCCCGTCGCCACCACGTAGCCGCCCTCGTCACCGCCCTCAGGCCCGAGGTCAATGACGTAATCGGCGCACTTGATGACGTCCATATTGTGCTCGATGACCAACACGCTGTTTCCCGCCTCCACCAGCCGCTCGAAGCAGGCCAAGAGCGTGGCCACATCATCGAAATGCAGTCCAGTGGTAGGCTCGTCGAAGATGTACAAGACGTGCCTGCCCGCGCGCTCTGCCAGGTGTGCCGCAAGCTTTACCCGCTGTGCCTCGCCGCCCGAAAGGGTGGTGGCCGGTTGCCCTAACTTGATGTAGCCCAGCCCCACGTCCTGCAAAAGCTGCAGGCGACGTACCACTTGCGCGTCGGCTGCGAAGAACTCGAGCGCCTCGCTCACCGCCATCTCCAGTACTTCGGCGATGTTCTTCCCGCGGTAGCGGATCTCGAGTATTTCCTTCCTGAAGCGTTTGCCGCCGCACACATCACACTCTAAGAAGAGGTCAGCCAGGAATTGCATCTCCACCTTTACGGCGCCTGCTCCTTCGCACGCCTCGCACCTGCCGCCGGGCACATTGAAGGAGAAGGCTCGCGGCTTGAGGCCCTTGATGCGCGCCTGGCGTGTTTCGGCAAAGGCGCGGCGAATGGGGTCCCAGGCCTTGACGTACGTTGCCGGATTGCTGCGCGGCGTGCGCCCGATGGGCGACTGGTCGACCAGCACCACATCGTCCAGGTAGTGCACCCCTCGGAGGCCCGTGTGGGCACCGACCCGCCGCTGCCACTTGCCAAGGTGCTTCATCAATGCGGCGTAGAGCACATCGTAGACCAGAGAGCTCTTGCCGGAGCCGGACACGCCGCTCACTACCACGAAGAGCCCCAGCGGAATGCGCACGTCGATCGCCTTCAGATTGTGCTCGCGGGCACCCAGCACCTCCAGCCAGCGGCCATCTGGCTGCCGCCGTCGGTCAGGCAGGGTGATCTGCTTGTTGCCACGCAAGTAGGCGCCAGTGAGCGAGTGGCCATCGTCGCGGATACCCGCGTAGGTGCCCTGATAGACAATCTGGCCGCCGTGTGCGCCGGCCCGCGGCCCCAAGTCACAAACAAAGTCGCTCACGGCCATCATGTCCCGGTCGTGCTCCACCACGACCACGGTATTGCCGATATCGCGCAGCGCCTGGAGTATGGTGATGAGGCGGCGCGTGTCACGAGGGTGAAGACCGATGGTCGGCTCATCCAGCACATACAGCGTGCCCACCAGCTTGGCACCCAAGGCGGTTGCCAAGTTTATGCGCTGGTACTCGCCCCCAGAAAGGGTGGCCGTGCGGCGGTCCAGAGTGAGGTAGCCAAGCCCCACATCGTCGAGGTAGGAGAGGCGATTGCGCAGCTCGCGGAGGATCTGCCCCGCCACCTGCTGCTCGAATGGGGTGAGCTGCAACTCGTCGAAAAAGCGTCGCGCCTCCGCGAGGGTCATGCGCACGATGTCGGCAATGGTGAGACCGCCCACCTGCACGTAAAGTGCCTCGGGCCGCAAACGAGTGCCGTGGCAATCAGGACACTGCACGTAACCGCGGTAACGGCTCAGGAACACCCTCACCCCGATCTTGTAGCGCTTCCCCTCCAGCCAGGAGAAAAAGGCATTTATCCCTGGGTAGCCATCCACGCCTTCCCAGATGAGGCGCCGCTGTTCAGGCGTAAGTCGCTCGTACGGCGCCTCCACGTCGATTCCATGTCGCGGGGCAACGCGCAGCAAGTCCAACAGCAGTTCCCGGTGGGTTGGGGTATTCCAAGGAGCAATGGCCCCTTCGGCTAAGCTCTTTTGCTTGTCGGGGATGACCAAGTCCTCGTCAATGGTGATGATGTCCCCAAACCCTTTGCAGGTCTTGCATGCGCCATAGGGGTTATTGAAGGAAAAGAGACGGGGCTGCGGCTCGACAAAACTCAAACCACAGCGGGCACAGGAGTAAGCCTGGCTGAAGCGACGCACTTCACCGGTGGATAGATGGGCCTCTGCCCTGCCGCCCCCTTCGGCAAAAGCCAGGCCAATGCTATCAGCCAGACGCTCCCGCACCCCTTGTTTGATGGTGAGGCGGTCGACCAGCACCGTCAGTCCCGCTGCTGAGCGAGGAGCCCGCTCCAGTGGCACCACCTGGCCGTCGACCAGCAGGCGCCGAAAACCCTTGCTGGCCAAAATCTCAATATTCTGATCACAGTCCAGCTCGGCTGAGCACGGAAAAGCGATGTAAAGGCTGGTGCCGAGGGGGAGCTCCATGAGCTCATCCACCACGGATTCTACGCGGTCGCGGCGCACTTCATTGCCGCATTGCGGGCAGAAGGTACGTCCGATGCGGGCAAACAGCAGGCGCAAATAGTCGTGGATTTCCGTAGCCGTGGCGACAGTGGAGCGGGAGGTGCGTGTAGGATTCTTCTGCTCGATGGCCACCGCTGGCGGGATGCCGCGAATTTCGTCCACATCTGGGCGGTCCATGCGCTCGAGGAACTGGCGGGCGTACGCAGACAGGCTCTCCACGTAACGCCGCTGCCCCTCGGCGTAAAGGGTGTCGAAGGCAAGGCTTGATTTGCCAGAGCCGGAGACCCCAGTGATGACGGTAAGCTTGTTCCGCGGCACGTCCAAGGAGATGTTCTTCAGATTATGCGTGCGCGCACCGCGGATAGAAATGGGTGTTGGCATCGACTCGTCTGCACCGTATTGCTTGCGCCTGAGCACGTAATTTAACAAAAGAGCGGAAAAGATGCAAGCGCTTTGCGCGGCTGTCGAGCGAGAGTGCCTCGAGAAAACATGGTGTGTCCTTGAGCGAGCCTCAGGGCCCCAAAAGAGTGACCGCTCCCGGCTCCGAGTCCTGGGGGCGCGCCTCAGCATCCGGCCTCTTCCCCTTCCTCACTGCGCCACAAGGACAAGAGACCAGTCCTCACCAATACGGCGCAGAAGGCCAGCGCAGCAAATCCTCCGGCCAGTGCAGTAAAGAGCTGCCAGGTAGTCAGGACGAGGACAAGCGATGGGGGCAATTTGGCGCCCAAGACGAATGGGAGCAGCACTTTCACCCCAAGCGTAAGCCAGAGATACTTGGCCAGTGCCGCTCCCGCCACCGCCACAGTTCCGGCCAGCGCGCCAGGGTAAGCTGGCGGCCGCCCCCACAGGCGAGCCATGGCCGCATACGCGCTGACGAGAAGCCCATTGCCCAGTGCGATGACCGGCACTGCCAGACCAAGTCCTGCTGGGAGCAACCCGCGCAGCAGGGCCACGACCGGCGTGATGCACCCGAGGCCCACAGCGGGTATCCACCCAACAAGGGCCACCGTGACAAGCAGCATGGCGTTCACGAATGGACCGGTGAACGGCTGCGGAAGACCTGCGGCCTGGCCTGCGACCGTCAAGGCGGCCAAAAGTGAGAGCCGGGCAAGCACCTTCGAGCGTTTCACCACCCGCTCACCTTTTGGAGAAACCGGAAGCCAACGTTTCGACGAGAACTCCGGACGCCAGACATGCTCTCGTAGCAATCCATCTGTCGCTGTGAACAGGCGCCACCGCGCTTACGCGTCGCTCTCGACGTTGCGGGGAAAATTCCCCTTGATAATCGCGGCGGCGATTTGTATACTTCAAGGCAGTTTTTCGCACCTCTCTGGGCACGCGATGAAGCACTCTAAAAGCTCACACGCCGGACATCTCCCTTTGCGCACCTGCGTGGGTTGTCGCCAGGTACGCGAAAAGAGGCGCTTGTTGCGCATCGTCAGAGCCAGCGACGGCACGTTGACCGTGGATGACGAGGGCACGGCCCCTGGCCGAGGTGCGTACGTGTGCCGCAATGCCGCCTGCGTGCAGCTTGCTCGCAAGCGGCGCGCTCTTGACCGCTCGTTGCGCATCCATGTGCCGGAGAGCCTCTACGATGCGCTGAGCAAAATAGTCGGGGGCAACGATGTTGCTCACTGAGTTGGGCATTGTCGGCCTCGCCCGGCGAGCCGGCAAGGTAGCCATCGGTCGCGAGGCAGCACGCATAGCCATCCTGCGCCACCACTGCCGCGTGCTCCTGTTGGCACAAGATGCGCCGACCAGGGTTCGCACTCGCCTTACTGCCATGGCCGAGTCGTACCAGGTGCCCGTTGTGGAGGTGGTCAGCAAAGCTGCGCTGGGGGAGCGACTGGGGTGCCCGGAGGTCGTCGCGGCAGCGGTGTGTGACCAGAGCTTCGCGGAGGGGATTCTCAACAAGTGCCTCCCCGCGCGGGATGCAGGCGCTTCCGGAGAACCACCAGCAACGGATACCCCAGAGCATAGCAGGCGATAGCCTCTCCCGCCCCGATGTACAAGACCGTGAGCCAGTACGGCATGCCGGCGATGCGGTGAAGGTAGAGGCTTACGCCGACGGCATTGCAAAAGATAGGCGGGAGCGGTGCCAGCCAGGCCTTGCCGGCGCGGCGCAGCAGGTAGGTGAGGCAGGCGGCCACCAGAGTGATAAAGCTGCCGCCGAAGATATCCACCGGGCCCAGGCCACCAAAGACATTTGCCACCATGCAGCCGAAGTAGAGGCCTGGAATTGCCCAGGGCGTGACAAAAGGGAGCACCGTGAGCGCCTCGGCCACCCGCACCTGCAGCGGCCCATAGCTGATGGGCGCCAGGACCACGGTGAGCGCCGCATATAAGGCGCCGATAATCCCAGCTGTGGCAATCTGTTTGCTTGTCACTGTTCTCTTTCGATGCGAGTGCAAATCTCAGAAACCTGCCTATTCAATGACACGTCGGACACAACATGCTCCGCATGAGTCAGGAAGCGCTGCGGCCAGGACCGCGGAGGTGGTGCACCTGCTGGAGGCGGCATTTGGCGAACCGCGCTGGCGCGGCCCTGCAGACCCTCTCGACGTGCTCATCCGCACCATTCTGTCGCAGAATACCAACGACCGCAACCGGGATCGCGCCTACGAGGCCTTGCGAGCCCTCTATCCGCGCTGGGAACTGCTGCTCGAAGCGCCGGTCGCCGAGGTGGCTGCTGCCATCCGTCCCGCCGGACTGAGCAATCAGAAAAGCGCGCGTATCAAGCAGATCCTTTCCTGGATACGCCAGACGTACGGCGCCCTCGACTTGCGCGCAATTTGTGCGCAACCACCCGAGCAGGTGGAGGAGACTTTTCTGAAGCTCAAGGGGATCGGCATCAAGACCATCAGCGTCGTGCTCATGTTCGCCTGTGGACACGACGTCTTTCCGGTGGACACACACGTGCACCGCATCTGCCTGCGCTTGGGCCTGGTGCCACAAGGCGCCAGCGCTGAGAAGACCCACTACCTCATGCAGCCGCTTGTGCCCAAAGGCAAGGCCTACTCCCTGCACATGAACCTCTTGCGCCTGGGAAGGACCGTCTGCCGCGCCCGCACACCTGCCTGCCAGGTCTGCCCATTGCGTGCTCTCTGCCCGTATCCCGATAAGGCCAAGACCTGACCCACTGCCAAGAGGAGCGTTGCCATTGCCCTTCAGATCGACTCTCCACGTGGGTCGGCCGCTCGGAGGGCTGAGGCCAGCCCAAGGCAACCAAACGGGCCTCCCTCCTGCTGCTAACCGTCCCCATCCCTCTCACCTCTCCCAGGAGCTTCATCGGCCTTTGCCATGGTGATGCCCGTGTACCCGTAGAACATCGACACCACTGGATTGCACAGGTTGAGGAACGCGAACGGGAGGTAAACCAGGGGGCTCACGCCAAGGGTGGCATGCATAAACGCCCCGCAGCTATTCCAGGGGATCAAAGGTGAGGAGAGCGTCCCAGAATCCTCCAAGCAGCGGGAGAGGTTCTTGGGGTGGAGCCCCATGCGGTCGAAGGCGTCCTTGTACATCCTGCCCGGGATGACGATGGCCAGGTACTGGTCCGAGGCGATGGCGTTCATGCCGATGCAGCTCAGGAGCGTGGTCGCCACCAAGGAGCCTGTGGTGCGCACCCGGCGGAGCAGTGCTTCGGCGATAGTGGCAAGCATGCCGGTCTTTTCCATGATCCCGCCAAAGGACAGCGCGCAGATGATGAGGGCCACGGTCTCCATCATGCTCACCAGGCCTCCTCTGGTGAGCAGCTCATCGACAACGGCGACGCCGGTCTGAGAGACGTAACCGCGGTGCGCAGCACCCACCACCGCCGAAAGCGACGCCGACTGCGCCGCCAGCGCGCAAATTCCGCCCATAGCCGTGCCGGCCAACAGAGCCGGCAGAGGCGGCACGCGTCTTACAACCATCACGATCACCAAGCAAGGCGGCAGGAGCAGCAGGGGGTGAATGAAAAACGCACCGCGCAGAGTGCTCAGGATGAGGGTCACATTCTGCGTATCTAAGGTGCCTCCCCGGAAGCGTAGGCCGAGCACCGTGTACAGAACCGAGGCAATCGCATAGCTGGGTGCGGTGGTGTAGACCATGTGGCGCACGTGCGAAAAGATGTCCGTCCCTGCCACGGCCGGCGCAAGATTTGTGGTGTCCGAAAGCGGCGACATCTTATCGCCAAAGTATGACCCCGAGATGATGGCCCCGGCCACCATGGGCAAAGGCACCCCGAGGCCGTGCCCCACGCCAATGAGCGCGACTCCCACAGTCCCTGCCGTAGACCAGGACGAGCCGGTGCCCAACGAGACGATGGAACAGATGATCAAGGTGGCGACAAGAAAAACAGATGGCGAGAGAAGCTGCAAGCCGTAGTAGATCATCGTGGGCACCACGCCGCCAAGCAGCCACGTGCCGATGAGGGTGCCAACCACCATGAGAATGAGGATAGCGTCCATGGCCAGGGTGATGCCCAACACCATGCCCCGCTGGATTTCCCTCCACGGGTACCCGTGGGCGACAGCAATGATGGCTGCCACGACCGCCGCGCAGATCAACGGCACATGCGCTGACTGCTTGAGCACCACAATGGTGAACGAGAGAGCTGCTACCAGGAACAACACTGGCACCAAAGCCAACCCCAACCTGATCCGTCTGCTCTTTTCCGCCATGCCCGCTCCCGAGCTCAGGGCTGCTGTCCAGTTCCGTGCCTGTATCCGTCCGCACCGGTCCCTGCCGGTCTCATCAGCCCTCCCCTCCTGCTCTTGCCCATCCGGCGCCCACCGGAATCGGCAGGGATGAAGCCGGGGTCATCGCCACTCCAGCGTGGTCACCCCGCGCACATTGGCAAGCTTCTCCAACAAACCAGGCCCACCGGAGCGGCTGGTGCCGCGCAAGCGAAAGACGATCTGGGCCACCCCCGCCTTCGGCTTGAGGGCGTACTGCGTGTCCTGGATGCGCAGCCCCTCGCGCGAAAGAACCTCACGAAAAGCCTGCTCAGCCTCATGCCGCTCGGCCATGGGAACCGCCACCCGCAAGGTGCGATAGACCACGTGGGCAAAACGGTGCTCAAAGCGGTCCAGCACGATGAGCACGAAGAGCGCGATCGCAGTGGCGACCACACTGAGGAGGTAGAACCCCTCGCCAATGGTGATGCCCAGTGCCGCCACGAACCAAAGGCATGCGGCAGTGGTCAGGCCTCGCACAAAGTCACCCGATTTGATGATGGAACCGGCGCCGAGAAAGCCGATGCCGGTGATGATGCCTGCGGCGATTCGGCCGGGATCGACGGTTATCCTCGCCAACAGGCTCCCTTCCGGGCTCACGCTGGCCAGGCCGCGGGCCGTGAGCATGATCATCGTCGAGCCCACACATACCAGCGCATGGGTGCGGAGCCCGGCAGGACGACCATGGAGCGCCCGCTCAAAACCCACCGTCGCCCCTAACACCACGGCAAGAAGCATCTGCAACACGGCAACTAACTCGAACGGCAAAGATAGCATGGCTCACTCCTCGTCCTCAGCCCTTGTTTGTCTCTTCAGGCCACCAGCCTCCGCAGCGACTCGCGCCTTGTCCCTTGCTAAGCCGCCAGCTCGCGGCGCAAAAACATGCCTGTGTAAGAAGATTCCACCTGTGCCACCTGTTCCGGAGTACCTGCAGCGACCACATAACCGCCCTCATCTCCTCCCTCGGGTCCAAGGTCGATGACAAAATCAGCCCCTTTGATGACGTCCAGGTGGTGCTCGATCACGACCACGGTATTGCCCATGTCCACCAAGCGGTTCAGGACGTTGAGCAACATCTTGATGTCCTCAAAATGAAGGCCCGTGGTCGGCTCATCCAGGATGTAGAGCGTTCGGCCGGTGCTCACCTTGGAGAGCTCGGCAGCAAGCTTGACGCGCTGTGCTTCCCCTCCGGAGAGCGTGGTGGCCTGCTGGCCAAGGCGAATGTAACCCAGGCCGACATCGTGCAATGTCTGCAATTTGCGCCTTATCTTGGGGATATTGGCGAAAAACTCAAGCGCCTGCGTCACCGTCATGTCCAGCACATCGGCGATGGAGCGACCTTTATACCGAATCTCCAGCGTCTCGCGATTATAGCGGCGCCCCTTGCACACCTCGCAAGTCACGTACACGTCGGGCAAGAAGTGCATCTCGATCTTGATGATGCCGTCTCCCTGGCAGGCTTCGCACCTTCCCCCTTTGACGTTGAAGCTGAACCTGCCTGGCCGATAGCCACGGATTTTCGCCTCCGGGATTTGCGCAAACAGGTCCCGGATGAGGCTGAACACGCCCGTGTAGGTTGCCGGGTTTGAGCGCGGCGTGCGCCCTATGGGCGATTGGTCGATATCGATGACTTTGTCAATGTGCTCCAGCCCTTCGATGCGGTCATAGGGAAGCGGCTGCTCCTTGCTGCGGTAAAGCTCTCTGCTCAGCACCCGAAACAGCGTTTCGTTGACCAGCGTGCTCTTCCCCGATCCGGATACACCGGTGATGCAGACGAACATGCCCAGGGGAATGCTCACGTCGATGCTCTTGAGGTTGTTGCCGCGCGCGCCGCGGAGGGTCAGGAACTTGCCGTTGCCTGGGCGTCGCCTGCTGGGCACTGGAATGGAGCGCCTGCCGGCCAAATAGTCACCGGTGATGGAGCCGTTGCTCGCCCGGATGACCTCGGGAGGCCCGGCGGCTACCACCCTCCCGCCGTGCTCCCCTGCGCCCGGGCCGAGGTCGACGATATAGTCGGCGCGTTCCATGGTCTCGCGGTCGTGCTCCACTACCAACACCGTATTGCCCAGGTCGCGGAGCTGCTCCAGGGTGGAAATCAAGCGCCGGTTGTCGCGCTGATGGAGGCCTACTGAGGGCTCGTCCAAAATGTAGAGCACCCCGACGAGCTGGGAACCAATCTGCGTGGCCAGGCGGATGCGCTGCGCCTCTCCACCTGACAGCGTCCCCGCTGCCCTGTCCAGGGTCAGGTAGTCCAGTCCCACATTGAGCAAGAAGGTGAGCCGCTCGCGGATCTCCTTCAGAATCTGGCGGGCGATCTCCATCTCTCGTGGGCTGAGTTGCAGGGAGTCGAAAAAGTGCAGGGCCTCCTTGATGGACATCGTGCTGACGTCGTGGATGTTGTGCTCGCCAATGCGCACCGCCAAGCTCTCCTTCTTGAGCCGTGCCCCGCCGCATTCCGGACACTGCACCGCCCGCATGAAGCCCTCGATCCACTCCCGTACCGCCGCAGATTCGGTCTCCCGGTAGCGCCTTTCCAAGTGCGGGATGACGCCCTCGAACTTGCCGGTGAAAGTGCTCTCGCGCTGCCCAGTCGAGCTGCGATACTTGAAGTTTATTTCCTTATCCCCAAGACCATAGAGGATAGCCTCACGCTGCTGGCGAGTCAATTCCCTGACGGGTGTGTCCAAGTCGAAATGCAGATGGTGGGCCACTCCCAGCAGCAGGGCCCGGTACCAGCCGTCCCGCAGCTCCTTCCAAGGGGCAATGGCCCCCTGGTTCAGGCTGAGCGTGTCGTCGGGAATAACCAGCGCCGGGTCGACGACCATCCGCTCGCCCAGGCCGTTGCACGTAGGACAAGCGCCGTAGGGGCTGTTGAAGGAGAACTGACGCGGCGCCAACTCTTCGTACGAAATGCCGCATTCGACGCAGGCATAGTGCTCGCTGAAGAGGAGTTCCTCCCCCCCGAGCACATCTACCAGCACCATTCCGGAGCCGAGACCCAAAGCGGTCTCCACTGAGTCAGTCAGGCGGGAGGCGATTTGGGGGCCGATGACCAGCCTGTCGACGACCACCTCGATGTTGTGCTTCTTGTTCTTGTCTAATTTGATCTTGCTTTCCAGGTCATAGACCTTGCCATCGACTCTCACCCGTACATAGCCATCACGGCGGGCCTCTTCAAACACCTCGCGGTATTCGCCCTTGCGCCCCCGTACGATCGGCGCCAAGACCTGAATCTTCTGCCCGGGCGGCAGAGCAAGAATAGCCTCGACAATCTGCTGCACAGTCTGCCGCTGAATCCGTCGCCCGCATTGGTAGCAGTACGGCACCCCGATACGCGCGAAGAGGAGGCGCAGGTAGTCGTAGATTTCGGTGATGGTGCCCACCGTGGACCGTGGGTTCTTGCCTGCGGTACGCTGCTCAATGGAAATGGCTGGCGACAACCCCTCGATATAGTCCACATCGGGCTTTTCCATGAGGCTGAGGAACTGCCGAGCGTAAGCCGAGAGCGATTCCACATACCGCCGCTGCCCTTCGGCATAGATGGTGTCGAAGGCCAGCGACGACTTGCCAGAACCGGACAGGCCGGTAATCACCACCAGCTTATTGCGCGGGATCTCAAGGTCGATGTTCTTGAGGTTGTGCTCCCGCGCCCCGCGAATTATGATCGATTCCTTTTCAGCCATATGACGTGCGAGAAAAGCTGACCTCCGTTCGTTACCCAGGCATGCAATATACAAAAACGGCAGGCAATTGTAAAGGGAAAACTCCGTGTCGGAGCAAAAGAGGTTGACTCGCGTGATGGTGTTTGCTACATTTGTCAGGGATAGTTCTGTAATTGTCCAGAGCCGAACAGCAACTTCCGGAGGTGCCGCAGTCTG
>JACIZP010000108.1 GCA_014359355.1 Calditrichota bacterium
CCTGACTATTGGCCGGACAAGCTCAATGACCCCGATGACCCTGGCTGGGCGGGCAGCTGGAATGGTTACTTTGGCAAGCGACCCAACGCCGACCAGGAAAGCTTCACCGTCATGGATGACGACTTTTACGACGCCTGGGATTACTACCCCGACAGTCGAGACTCCACGCGGCGCGGGCTCGGCCTGCGCATCGAGGTCAGAGGGTTCCAATGGGCCAACCCGCAGGCTGCCAACGTCATCTTCTGGCACTATGACATCACCAACGAAGGGACCACCGACTATGACAACAACATCATCTTCGGCATGTACATGGACTCGGGCGTCGGGGGTTCGGCCCTCTCCTGTGATGGCATCTACGAGTCTGACGATGACAACGCCTACTTTGACAAGTCATTCGGCATAAACTTGGTGTATACGTGGGACAAGCTCGGTCATGGCGTTGGCCTGAGCAGTAACTGCCTCCCCACCGGGTACCTTGGCTACTCCTACTTAGAGACGCCTGGCAATCACTATGACGGCGTCGATAACGACCTCGACGGGATAGTGGACGAGCGCAGAGACGGAGGGCCGGGCGAACTTCTGGTTGGGCAGGAGGCCATCCTGCAATACCTGAAGAGCCATTACGACGTGCAGCAGTTCGAGCGGGCCATCGGCACCGTTGCCACCCGTCCTGCCTACCGAGTGGCGCGCTGGTGGACAGGCGACGAGGACATGGATTGGGTAGCGGAGCTGTGTGACACGGGCGCCGACGGAGTGTTCGGGACCAACGATACGGGCGAGGGCGATGGCATTCCTACCAACGGCGAGCCGAATTTCGACAAGACAGACCTCAATGAGTCTGACCAAATAGGTCTGACCGGCTTCAAGATGAACCGGATCCGACCGGGGCAGGGCAATCCCTCGGAGGAGACGGACAACATTGTCTTCTTCGACGACGGCAAGGAGTGGCCAAAACGCTTGTATCAGTTCTTCACCGCGCCGGATCCGGCTGCCCGTTTCGACCAGGCGCTGATGCTGAACTACAACATTGGTTTCCTCTTCGCCTCTGGTCCTTTCAAGTTGCCGGCCGGCAAGACGGAACGCTTTAGCCTGGCTTTGGCCTATGGCGCCGACTTGGAGGAGTTGCGCAACACAGTGCGCATTGTTCAGCAAATCTACAACGCCAACTACCAGTTTGCGGTGCCACCGCCGCAACCAAAGGTGACGGCTGAGGCGGGCGACGGGTGGGTGCGTCTGTCGTGGGACGATGCCGCCGAGCGAGGTATCGATCCGGTAACCCTGCAGTACGACTTTGAAGGATACCGCATCTACCGCTCCACTGATCCTGAGTTCCGCGACCCGAAAGTAATCACTACGGCGAGGGGTACCGGGCCAATTGGCAACGGTCGTCCAATTGCGCAGTTTGACCTCAAGAACAGGATCAAGGGCTTTTCAAAGCAGACGGTGGAAGGTGTGGCATACTACCTGGGCGATGACACGGGCATCACCCACACCTGGACCGACACCACGGTGACGAACGGTCAGCTCTACTACTACGCGGTGACGGCCTACGACCACGGCTCGGACTCGCTGGACTTTTACCCCTCGGAAAATGCCATCAGCGTGTCGCGCACACCGCGTGGGGGCCTAATCCTTCCTACGAACGTGGTTGCGGTGCGACCGGAGCCGAAGGTGTTGGGTTTCGTTCCGGCCACTGCGTCGGTGTGCACCAAGACGAAGGGTAAAGGCGTGGGCACGGTAGACGTGCGGGTGGTCAATTCGGCGCTGGTGCCGCATGAGCACCTTTTCGTGGTCAGGACCAAGCTCCCTTCAGCGGACAGCGTGCGCGCGGCCTTCTACGACCTGTACGACAGCACCACCCACAAGTACGTCTTCACCAACGGGACCGACCTGGACGGGCTGGGGATCGGCCCGGTTGGTGCTGGACTGCTGCCCATCGTGAGCACGCCCGCCACGATCAGCATCGACACGGTGCAGAGCGGCTTTGCCCAAGGCAGCGCCACCAACATGCGGCTGCGCTCCTCCTACCAGTACCAGCTGTCCATCAATAGGCGGCGGCCGGGTTTCCCCCACGACCTGAGGATTACCTTTGCCGACACCTACTTAGACACCTCCTTGGCGGCGATCGGTCTGCCTGCTCGTCCTGCCAAGTTCCGCGTCGAGGCGCTGACCGATGGAGGACCGCTGCGGCTAAAGTTCCAGTTCAGAGACCTGGACAAGGATAACAACCTGAGCAGAGTCGACGAGCTCATTAAGGTCATTACGTACGTCCCAGAAAGGGGCACGCAGCCCCAGATTACCTGGCTCATCGAGGTGGACACCACAGGTCAGGCCCAACGTGGCCCCATCGTCCCACCCAAGGCAGGCGATGTGTACTACCTCCGTCTCATTCATCCTTTGGGCGCAGGAGATGAATTCGTCTTTACCACCACGGGGGAATGGATCGATCCGCAGAAGGCGGCGCAGCAATTTACGGACGATCCTTATGTCGTGCCCAATCCTTATGTCGGTTCGGCAAGTTTCGAGGCCGAGCGCTTTGCCATCTCCGGGCGGGGAGAGCGGCGCATCGAGTTCCGCGGCTTGCCTGAGCGGTGTACCATCCGCATCTACACTGTGCGCGGCGAACTGGTGCAAACGCTCTACCATGACGGCTCCACGCACGGCTACGTGCCTTGGGACCTGCGCACCAAGGACAACCTCGACGTGGCCCCAGGACTGTACATTTTCCATGTGGATGCTGGCAGTCTCGGCAGCAAGATCGGCAAATTCGCCATTATCAAGTGAGGGCGGGTCACCCATGAGAGCGCAAAAGTCTGATCCCCGCAGTCCGCGCCCGGTTCTTCTGTTGGTGTGCGTGGCGGCAGTGCAGGTGCTGATCGTCCCGGGCGTCTTGGCGCAAAGCAAGACTGGCACCACCATCGGCCAGTTCTTGCTCATCGAGCCCAGTGCCCGCTACGCAGCGATGGGGAACGCGGGCGTGGCCTCCTGCGACGACATTGGCGCCGTGTACTACAATCCCGGCGCATTGGGTCGCCTGCAGGGGTACGGTCTGCAGGTGACCCACAGCGAATGGCTGGCGGACATCTCCTACGACTATGTGGCGGCGTTGGTGGGGGCCGGGCAGATTGGCAACTTGCTTTTCACGGTGACCTCGCTTCAGTCTGGTGAAATCGACGTGCGGACGGTGGAGCAGCCACTGGGCACCGGAGAAAGGTACACGGTGTCTAATATCGCGCTTGGCGTTGGTTACGGTCGCCAGGTTACGGACCGGTTCTCCATGGGTGTGCAAGTGAGCTATGTGCAAGAGACCATCTGGCACAGCTCTCTGGCCACGGTGGCCATTAACGTGGGAACGCTGTACAATCTCACCACCAGCGGTTTGCGGCTGGGCGCGAGCATTTCGAACTTTGGCCTTGGCGCACGCTACCAGGGGCGGGACTTGCGCATCCAGTACGACAATGACCCCACTCGCTACGGAGACAACAGCAGTCTGCCAGGGGAGGTCTATACGGAGAAGTATCCGCTGCCGGTCCTTTTTCGCGTGGGGCTTAGCTGGCCTTTCCGCATCAGTGAGCGGCACCAGCTCTCTGCGGCTGTCACTGCCTTTCACCCAAGCGACAACACGGAAAGCATCAGTTTCGGCGCGGAGTGGCGGATGTTCGGCAGCGTAGCGCTGCGCGCAGGCTACCAGAACCTATTCCTCAAGGATTCCGAGGTCGGGCTCACTTTGGGCGCCGGAGCGCGATTGGCTTTGGGCGATACGGAGTTGCAGATCGACTACGCGTGGGCCGACCACGGACGCCTGGAGTACACGCAGCGCTTCTCCCTGGGGTTCAGCTTCTGAGAGAGCTGTGAGGCTCAGCGGCTGGACAAAGGTTGCTCTCGGTGCCTTAGGCCTGCTTGGTCTGCTTGGGTGCTCGCGGCAAAGGGAGCCTGCGGGGAAGGTGGTCACCATGTGGGCCATAGGCGCCGAGGGGGAGCGGCTTGGACCGCTGGTAGAATGGTTCATGCGCGAGAATCCAGGAGTGCGCCTGTACGTCCAGACGATTCCCTGGAGCGCTGCGCACGAGAAGCTCATCACCGCCGTTGCCGGTGGCACCCAGCCTGACCTTTGTCAACTCGGCAACACTTGGATGCCCGAGTTCCACGCCATGCAAGCCCTCGCTCCTTTGGACAGTTTCATCGCTGCATCGGCTGTGGTCAAACCGGAGCGATACTTCTCCGGACCCTGGGCATCAGGCGTGTTCGGGGGCAAAGTTTATGGTGTGCCCTGGTATGTGGAGACCAGGGTCCTCTTCTACCGCACGGACCTCCTGGCCGAGGCAGGCTTTTCCACTGGACCGCGTACCTGGGACGAGCTGTACGAAGCGTGTCGGCGACTCACTGCGGACACCGATGGGGACGGCAGGCCGGACCGTTACGGGCTAACGCTGCCGGTGAACGTCTGGGAGGAGCTGCTCTTTTTTACCTGGCAGGCAGGTGGTCGTATACTGGCCGACGACATGTTTACCCCTGCGGTGACCTCCGAGCAGAGCAAAGATGCATGGCGCTTCTACGTCCGGTTTTTCCGTGATGGGTTGGTCCCCGTGACCAGTGGCCTCCTGACCGATCTGTTCCAGGCGTTCGAGAGCGGCTACTATGCGATGTTCTTCTCAGGGCCTTGGATGCTAAGCCAGGTGGCGCAGAACTGTCCGCGGCTGACCGGCCGCTGGAGCGTGGTGCCTATGCCCGCGTTTCGCACGCGTGATTCCTGGGCGGGCGGCAGCAACTTGGTGATCTTCCGCAAGGCGAAGCACAAGGCTGAGGCCTGGAAGGTCATCGAATTCCTTTCGCGCGTCGAGGTGCAGAAGCAGTGGTATCACTTGACCTCTGACTTGCCGGCGGTGGAAGATGCGTGGCAGGACAGCAGCTTGGCGGCCAACCCGCTCATCCAAGTCTTCCATGAACAGCTGCAGCACACGCGGCCGGCGCCCCAGGTGCCCGAATGGGAGCAGATCGCCAGCCGCATCAACCGGTGGCTGGAAGCGGCGGTGTATGGAAAGGTGACCGTGGACCAGGCGGTTGAAGGCCTGGCAAGGGATATCGAGAGCATCATGCGCAAGCGCCCTGCCCAGCACAGGCACGCTGGGCGCTTGCTGCCAGCAGACCCCAGCAGAGCTCAGCCTCTGGAGGTGGGACGGTCGTGAGGTTTGTGCCGCCGCGACGTGGGTGGAGACAGAGCTGGGCACCGGTCTTTTTCGTTGCGCCAAGCGTCTTGCTCCTCCTGGCGTTTTTCTTCATCCCGGTCGGGGTGGCATTCCTGATGAGCCTCTCGGATCTCAGCCTCTACTCCTTGGGGGATTGGCGCCTGACTTCCTTTGTTGGCTTCGCCAACTACGCCGCCCTGCTGCGCGACGGTCTGTTCTGGCGCGCGCTGGCTAACACCTTCTACTTTGTGCTTGTCGCCGGGCCGGTGACGGTCGGCGTTTCCTTCGTTGCGGCATTGGCGCTCAATTCGCGGCTGGTCAAGCTGCGAAGCGTCTTCCGGCTGGGGTTCTTCATGCCCGTGGTGACCACGCTGGTCGCGGTCGCGGTCGTCTGGCGGTGGATCTATCACCCCCGTTTTGGCCTGCTCAACTACCTGCTGTCGGTCATTGGCATCCAGGGCCCGGATTGGCTGGCAACTACAACGTGGGCCATGCCGGCACTCATTCTGATGGCGGTGTGGAAGAACTTTGGCTACAATATGATCATCTTCTTGGCAGGGCTGCAGAGCATTGCCCCTTCCTACTACGAGGCGGCGCGCATCGACGGGGCAAATGCCTGGCAGAGCACGTGGCGGATCACCGTGCCCCTTTTGGGCCCGACCACGCTCTTTGTGAGCATTGTGACTACCATCGGCTACCTGCAGTTCTTCGCCGAGCCGTACATCATGACGCAGGGAGGCCCACTGGACAGCACGCTTTCGGTGGTGCTGCTGATGTACCAGGAAGCGTTCAAGTTCTGGAACATGGGCTACGCAGCGGCAATCGCCTTCACGCTTTTCGCGGTGATTCTGCTGTTAACCTTGGCACAGATGCGCACGCAGAGGCGCCACTTGTGAGGAGAGTCGGCAAATGTGGTCTCTTGCCGTAGATTTGTCCCGACAAGGCGCGCCAGTCGGGCAGCGGGCAGCAAGGGTGCGCAGCATGGCGATTTGGCCAACGAGCAAGTCGGTGCTGCTGCACTTAGCTTTGGTGGTCGTGTTCGCGATCACCCTGGCGCCTTTTGCCTGGATGGTCTCCACGTCGCTGAAACCGACTGGCGCCTCGTTCACCTTGCCGCCGCAGTGGATTCCGCGTCCGGCGACCTTGGTGCAGTACAAGACGCTGTTTGCGCAGATGAACTTTGCTCGCGCCACGCTCAACAGCCTGGTCGTCGCAGTCTCAGTGACTGTGCTGGGGCTTTTCATCAATTCGCTCGCCGGGTTCGCTTTCGCCAAGTACCAGTTCCCTGGGCGGCAGAGGCTCTTCGGCCTGTTGTTGGCGTCGATGATGATCCCAGGGCAGGTGGCCATGTTGCCCCTGTTCATGATGTTCAACAAGCTGGGCCTGCTCAACAACTACCTTGGCCTGATTATTCCCGGCATGGCCAGCATGTTCGGTATCTTTCTGCTCAAGCAGTTCATGATGTCGATTCCCGATGCGCTGTTGGATTCGGCGCGCATCGATGGGGCGAGCGAGTGGCGCATCTACTGGCAGGTGGTGCTGCCTTTGACCAAACCTGCCTTAGCGACTTTGGCCGTGTTCAGCTTCATGGGGGCCTGGAACGACTTTCTCTGGCCCCTCATCGTCATGACCAAGCAGTCGATGTACACTCTGCCGGTGGCCCTGGCCAACCTGACCGGGGAGGAACACCGCACCCAATACGAATTGCTGATGGCTGGCTCGGTGGTGGTAATCCTGCCGATTGCCATTGCCTTTTTGGCGATGCAGCGTTTCTACATGAGCGGCATAACTGCGGGGAGTGTGAAGGAATAGGGATTGTTGCGGAGGACTGCACCTCAGGAAAGGCAGCGACATGGACAAGCTCTTCGAGAATCAGTATGGGTACTTTACTGGCGATGGAACAGAGTATGTGATTGTCCGTCCGGACACGCCCAAGCCATGGGTGAACGTGATCTCCAACGGCGACTATGGGCTGGTCATTTCGCAGGCGGGAGGAGGGTTCAGCTGGCGCACGCACAGCAACCTGAACCGCCTGACCAGGTGGCAGCAGGACCTGGTGCAGGATAATTGGGGCAAATTCCTCTATCTGCGCGACCGCCAGACTGGTGAGATCTGGTCTGCCGCATGGCAGCCTGTCAAGCACAACGGCACGCGCTACCAGTGCCGGCATGGCCTCGGCTACACGACGCTGGCGGCCTGGCTGGGCTCTGTGACGAGCGAGTGGACGACTTTCGTGGCCCCTGGGGATCCAGTGGAAATATGGCTTTTGTCGCTGCGCAATGACGGCGCGGTGCGCCAGGAACTTAGCCTGTTCACCTACTTCGAGTGGTGCCTCGGGGCGGCGCCGGATAGCCATCGGGAGTTTCACAAGGCGTTCCTGGAGACGAGCTTTGCTCCGGCAAGCGGAATCCTCTTCGCCAGAAAGAGGCTGTGGGAGATAGCAGACGAGAAGGGGCGGCACTGGAATCGCGACTGGCCCTATGTCGCCTTCCATGCGTGCAGTGAGCCGGTGATCGATTTCGACGGGGATAAAGCAAGCTTTCTGGGGCGCGGTTCGGACGTGCGTAGACCGGCGGCGGTGGCAAGCGGCTGCTGTAGTTGCTCCCAAGGACGTTGGGGCGATGGCATTGCGGCTCTCCGCGTGGATGTGGACCTCGCGCCTGGCCAGGTGCGCGAGGTTGTGTTCGTGGTCGGTGCCGCAGATGCGCAGACACAGGCGGAGGAATTGGCCGCCAAGTATCGGTCCGTGCCTCGAGCCAAGCAAGCTCTTGCGGAGGTGAAAGACGGATGGAGGAGGAGGCTGGCACCGTGCGAGGTTACCACGCCGGATAGGGCCTTCGACATACTGATGAACAACTGGCTGCCCTACCAGGCGATTTCGTGCCGGCTCTGGGGGCGAGCCGCCTACTACCAGCAGAGCGGCGCCTACGGGTTTCGGGATCAGCTTCAGGACAGCCTGGTTTGGTTACCGCTTGATCCCGCCCAGACGCGGCAGCAGATCCTGCTCCACGCCGCTCATCAGTTCCGGGACGGCTCGGTATATCACTGGTGGCATCCGCTCACGGAGATAGGATTTCACAACAAGGTGAGCGACAATCTGCTCTGGCTGCCTTTCGTGGTGGCGGAGTACATCCGGGAGACGGCGGACGTCGGGGTGCTGGACGAGTTTGTGCCATTCGTTGACGGCGGGGAGCCGGCGCCGCTGTGGGTCCACTGCCGGCTGGCCTTGCAGCGTGTGTTGTCCTGGCGAAGCAAGCGGGGCCTGCCCCTTATTGGCGACCACGACTGGAACGACGGACTGAACGCCGTCGGCAACGAGATGAAAGGCGAGTCAGTGTGGTTAGCGCACTTTTTGTGCGCGGTTCTGGAGCGCGTTGCTGAGGTGGCCTCTGCCGCAGGCAAGGGCAGGTCCTTCGCCTTCTGTCGCCGGGAAGCCGCCAAGCTGCGCGCGGCGATTGCGGCGCATGCCTGGGATGGCGAATGGTTCTGGCGAGCTTCGAAGGATAACGGCGAGCTATTGGGCAGTGCCTCCTGTGCGGAGGGCAAGATATTCCTCAACGCGCAGACCTGGGCGGTGATTGCCAACTCGGCGCCAGCCGAACTTCAGGCCAAGGCCATGCAGGCGGTGGACAAGTACCTTGACCGCGACTATGGTCCCCTGCTGCTTTGGCCCGCCTACTCGCGGCCAGACCCCTCCATTGGCTATCTCTCGCGCTATGCACCGGGGCGGCGCGAAAACGGTGGGACCTATACGCACGCTGCCACCTGGGCGATCCTTGCCCACACCATACTCGGCAACGGCGCAAAAGCCTATGCCATGTACAAAAAGATTTCGCCCATCTACCGGTCGTTGGACCCAGACCTCTACCAGGCAGAGCCGTACGTGACGCCGGGAAACGTCGAGGGACCAGACTCGCCTCTGTACGGCCGCGGCGGCTGGACCTGGTACACGGGCTCAGCGGCATGGTTGTGCAAAGTGAGTTTGGAGGGGATACTTGGCATTCGGCCGACACTGAGCGGGCTGATCGTCGACCCGTGCATTCCACCGGAATGGGAGGCCTACAGCGTGCGGCGGGCATTTCGCGGCGCAGAGCACCTAATCGAGGTGCGCAACCCCCGGCGCGTCAGTTGTGGGGTAGCGGAGGTGCGCATCGATGGTAAGCTTACCTCTGCCACCCGGGTCGGACGGGGAATTGTCCTGCCCCAGTTTGTCCCGGGGAGCAGGCATAGAATCGAGGTGACCCTTGGTGGCTAAGGGGCCCCGCTTGTGTGCATTGGCGCTGTTATGGCTGGCACTGAACGCCGCCGATACATCCGGCATGGCGGCGCCGCCGGATGAGCCCAAGATTTGGAGAGAGGTGCTTTTGCCGGCGCACCGGACCGCTTCCTACCAGCCTGAGGCGAGGAGAGCTGACGAGGGTGCCGTGCCGACATGTCCGGGGCTTGGCACTGAGGCGCAGCCCCAGGTGGAAGCCGCTCTTCTGCCGACTTCCGCTCTTGACGGGCTCTCGGACGCAGAAGACGACAGCGTGTTCCTCGACCTGCTGCAACGCACTGCTTTCACCTTTTTTTGGAACGAAGCGAATCCCACTACCGGCCTGATCCGCGATAGCAGCCTGCCTAACTCGCCCTGCAGCATTGCCTCCTTGGGGTTTGGGCTCACCGCCATTTGCATTGCTATCGACCGGGGGTGGGTGCGCCGCGACTTGGGTAGGAGTCGCGTCCTTGCCGCTCTCAAGACCTTGTGGACTGCGCCCCAGGGGAAGGCTGCGCAAGGGGTCAGTGGCTACAAGGGCTTCTTCTACCATTTTCTGGACATCAACACGGCTTTGCGCACCTGGGACTGCGAACTTTCCTCCATAGACACCGCGCTCTTGCTTGCGGGGGTCTTGTACGCACGCGAATATTTCGCCGGCGCCGATAGCCTGGACTGCCTGGTCCGCAGTCTTGCGGACTCTATCTACCTGCGCGTCGACTGGAACTGGATGCGCAACTACGCCCCTGGGCTGATGATGGGCTACTACCCGGAGACCGGCTTTATCAACGCGTGGTGGCGTGGCTACAATGAGGCGATGATCATGTACATTCTTGCCCTGGGTTCGCCCACTCATCCGGTGCCGTCTTCTGTCTGGTCCGCCTGGACAAGTGGCTACTCATGGGAGACTCATTACGGCTATTCCTACGTCGCCTTCCCACCGCTCTTCGGCCATCAGTACTCGCACTGTTGGATCGATTTCCGAGACATCAGTGACCCGTACATGCGGGCGAAAGGGATCACGTACTTTGAGAATTCCCGTCGTGCCACGCTGGCCGCGCGCGCCTACTGCATCGCCAACCCCAAGGGTTTCGTCGGCTACGGCGAGAACATCTGGGGCATCACCGCGTGCGACGGGCCCACCGGTTACTTAGCGCGGGGCGCACCACCCCCCTTCAACGACGACGGCACCATCGCGCCCACTGCCGCCGGCGGCTCCATGCCGTTTACGCCGCAGCACTCCCTGGCTGCGCTCCGCCACTTGTACGACAATTACCGGATGCGCCTGTGGGGCGAGTACGGATTCAGAGATGCCTTTAACCTCACCTTGAACTGGTGGTCCTCTTGTGTCATCGGCATCGACCAGGGGCCCATCATCGTCATGATTGAGAACTATCGCAGCGGCAAGGTGTGGCGCGTGTTCATGCAGAATCCGTACGTGCAGGAGGGACTGGCGCGGGCTGGGTTTGTGCCGTTCACCGGCGTCGGCGAGGAGCCTTGTGGGGTCCCACGCCAGGTGCGACTCTATCAGAACTATCCCAATCCTTGCAATACGAGCACCGTCATCGGCTTTGAGCTGCCGCAACCGACGTGGGTGAAATTGGTCGTCTACGACGCGTTAGGCCGGGTAGTGGGCACGCTCGTCGACGAGCCGCGTGCAGCAGGGCAACACGTCGTGCGCTTTGTACCACCCGGGGATGCCAGCGGGGTCTATCTCTATCGCCTGCAGACTGCTGGTCTCTCCGCGACCAAGAAGATGGTAATCGCCAAATAACAGGCATTTATGGGATGCCGATTCGCGCAAGCTGGATGTCTGGCAGTTAACCAACTGGTCGCGGTGGCCCTGACGGCGGTGGTTGCCTCGGCGGCCTTACACTCCTGCCGCCGGGATGCGGTGCCTCCGACGGAGCGCTGGGACCCCTTCCTGGACACCCTGCTTGTCCGGACGCTCACCTATTTCTTGCAGACCACGGACCCGGCCACGGGCTTGGCGCCTGATCGCTGGCCATCACCAGGCCCCTGCAGCATCGCTGCCGTAGGTTTTGCTCTAAGTAGCTACCCCGTTGCTGTGGAGCATGGGCTCATCTCTCGCCAAGAGGCTGTGCAGCGGGTGCACACGACGTTGCGGCACCTACTCTCCCTTCCCCAGAGTGCTGATCCCGAGAAAAGTAGCGGCTACCGGGGTTTTTTCTACCACTTCTTGGACATGAAGACCGGGCTACGCGCCTGGAGATGCGAGCTGTCCACCATGGACACGGCCCTGCTCATGGCCGGCGTACTCTCTTGCCAGAGCTATTTCGACCAGCCTGACGCCATGGAGCAGGAGGTGCGCAGTTTTGCCGACACGCTGTACCGCCGGGTCGAATGGGATTGGGCCATGGCCGACAAGCCGGGCATTGCCTTGGGGTGGATGCCGGAGCGGGGCTTTGACCCGCACTACT
>JACIZP010000109.1 GCA_014359355.1 Calditrichota bacterium
TTCACCACCGTGATTGTGGATTCGTGGGGGTTCGAGAATCGTGCCCTCCACCACATCGGGCAGTGCTACATTGCCATGGGGAAACTCCAAGAAGCCGAAGCCTGGTATGAGGCCCTGCTGGGGGAAAAGCCCGACCTGCTCTACTTCAAGGGACTGGCGCAATGCAGGATTCTGAAGGAAGACTTGGAGGGAGCACGGCAGGTGCTGGAGAGCGCCGTCGCAGGAGGATACGAAGACGCGGTGGTCCACTTCCAGCTCGGCGAGGTATGGCGAGACATGGGAAACTTTGCTGAGTCCGTGCGCTGCTTCGCGAAGGCTGCAGAGTTAGCTCCTGCCAATGTGGATGTCCTGAATGGGTACGCGCACGCACTGATGGCGGCCGGTCAGTACGAGGAGGCCACCGAGGCGCTCAACAAGGCCCATGCCCTTGCGCCCTCCCATGTGGGGGTGGCAGTAGGTCTGCTGCGTGCCTATCTGCAGCTGGAACGACCAGACGAAGCGCGCGCCATGGTCGAGGTGCTCAGCGCGCTGGACATTGCCAATGCCCAGGCAAACCGAGAGGTGGGCGACGCGTGTGTGCGGCTCGGCCTGCACACGCACGCCATTGCCTTTTATGAGAAGGCCCTCGTTCTTGGTCCGCCTGAGGCGCGCGTCCTCGGAAACATCGCCTCCTGCTATGCGCACTTGGGGCACGCAGAAGCGGCCCGGCTGGGCTACAAGGCAGCCTTAGAGCTCGATCCAAGCTATGAGTTAGCAAGACGCAACCTGGCCGTCTTGAACAGGCTGACGGCGCCAGTAAAGGCTTGAGGGCACGAGTATGCCATCAGACAGTAAACCGACCCTTTGCCTCTGCATGATTGTCAAAGATGAGGCCGAGATGCTCCCGCGCTGCTTGCGGAGCGTGCAAGGCATTGTCGACGAAATCGTCGTGCTGGACACCGGTTCCGCCGACGCCACGCCGCAGATCGCTACTGAGTTTGGCGCAAAGGTCCACTTTCATCCCTGGAATAGCAGCTTCAGCGAGGCGCGCAATTACGCTCTGCAATTCGTGCAGAGCGACTGGGTGCTGGTGCTGGATGCCGACGAGGAGTTTGAGCGCGCCGACAGCGCACAGCTTGGCAAAGTGCTGCGCGGAGAAGGCTATGACGCCGCCCATCTGTCGGTTCTCAACTACATGCCGCAGGGAAGGACGCAGTTGTACTCCCCACGGGTGTTCCGACGGGGCAAAGGTCGTTATGAGGGGATTGTCCACAACCAGCTCCTCTACGAGGGAGCGGCACTGGTGACGGGGATCCGGGTCTACCATTACGGTTACGCCCTTGGTCCTGAGAAGCTGACTGCCAAGCAGGAACGCACAATAGGCTTGCTGCGCATTCAGCTGGAGAAGGACCCGCAGGATGTGTTTGCCTGGTACAACCTGATCCGCATGTATCGCATTCGCCGTCGGTTCGAACTTGCCGCCTGTACGGGGAGAGAGGTACTGGAAGACCTCTCTTTTGAAGGCAAAGAGCATATTTTCCTCATGATTTGCTATGACGTCGCGTGCTCATTTCTGGAGCTGGGGGACCTGCGGAGCGCGGAGGCCTTCTGCAGGAAGGCACTCAAAGTGGAGCCGGCCTACGTCGATGCCTTGTTCACTTTGGGCGTCGTGCAAAGCAAGATGTGCCAGTGGGCAAAGGCAGGGCATTCCTACCTCCACTTTCTCGAAACTCTGGCTTCGCTACGAGAATCACCGAGCTTTCATCGGCTGTGTCTTGACACCATGGACTATGACTTTCTGGCACATGCTCTTCTTGGCGAATGTCTTCTTCACATGGGGGCCTTCCCGCAAGCGCGCGACCATTTCGAGCGCGCCTTGGCGCTGTACGATGCCAACCGCCACATCTGGCCTGCTGAGGTCTGCCCGCACCCTGACATCCTCATGCAGATGGGCAAGGCGGCGATCGGTCTGGGACGGTTTGACCGGGCGTTGAGCTTCTTTGAGCAGCGCCTGCACCTTGGGGAGCCTACGCCACAGCTGCTCAACAACATGGCCGGGTGTTATGCAAAGTTGGGCGACCTTGACAGGGCAATCGAGGCTTACCAGCGCGCTCTGCGCCTGAACCCGCACTACGAGGAGGCGCGCCGCAACCTAGCCGTCATGCAACGCGTGGCAGGGAGCAAGACTGCCGCACCAACATCGCTCTCAAGGGTTTGAAGGGCCATTCGTTGGCAGCAGACGGCGCCGCTTCCGTGCGCAGCACAAACTATTCAAGTTTTGGACATTCCTGCCGATTATCCTGATGGGAAGGGAAGTGTGCTGCAAGAGAACAGCACGAAAGGAGGTGAAGTTGCGGAAAGGCATAGGGGTTCATTGGCGGGTGGTTGGGGGGAGAAGATGAGAGGCTCCCCTCGAAGCAAGGACGCTGATTTCATCACAAGGAGGTCGTTATGGCAGAGGTGGAACTGACGCGGATCAACACCAACATTGCCGCGTTGAACATGTTGAATGCTCTGACCAACATCAACCGCAATCTGAGCATTCACCAACTGCGTCTTGCCACCGGCAAGCGCATCAACCAGGCAGCCGATGATGCGGCCGGCCTGACCATTGCCAGCAAGCTGAAAGTCCGGGCCGATGGGCTTGGCGTGGCGCTGAACAACGTCGCCGATGCCAAGAACATGGTAGCGGTGGTAGAAGGCAACTTGACCAAGATACTGGACATCTTGGGGCAAATGAAGGCCAAAGCCACGCAGGCTGCCAACGACACCCTGGGTTCGGAAGAGCGTGCGGCCATCAACAACGAACTGGCGCAGCTGGCGGCGCAGATCGACGATGAGGTCGAGCAGGCTACCTGGAACGGCGTGCCAACTCTCAGTGGCGATAGCACGTCTTTTGTCTTTCAGGTCGGTGCGGCCACCACGGACGTGCTCACCTTTGACATGAAGAGTTCGGAGGTGGGCTACACCGGGGGTTACACTGCTGCCAGCCTGTCGGTGGACCAAGGCGGTGGCACCGTCACCATCGGCACCGCCTCGAGCTACTACGTGGCGCCTGGCGCTTACACGCTGACGGGCATCGCCGCCTCGGGCACCATCAACACCGGTTCGACCCAACTGAATGAGGGCTTTTACACGTTCGAGTTGGTCTCGGTGACCGGCGGCAAAGCCACCTTCCGCGTGTTGGACGGCAACGGGTCGCCGCTGCAGATTTCGTCGACCAGCAACGGCACCGGCGCTCTTGCAACCTCAGCCCAGGCGACGGTTACCAGTGGTTCCACGGCGACCATCGACACCGGGCGTGGGTTCAAGTTCAAACTGGGCGGGCTGGCCACAGGCGACACTGGCTCCTTTGTCTTCAAGTTCGACAAGGCCGGCAACAACGTGGATGACCACGACAATGCCGTAGCCTACATGAGCCAGATTGACGCGGCCATCACCAACGTCAACAAGGCACTGAGCTACATCGGCGCGCGCGTGAACCGCATGACGGTCCAGGAAGAGAACCTGATGATCGCCAAGGTCAACACGGAGGCGGCGCACAACCGCATCATGCACGCCGACCTGGCCTTGGAACAGCTGGAGGCCTCCAAGCTGCTCATCCTCCAGCAGACGGCTACCGCGATGTTGGCCCAGGCCAATGTTGGCCCCCAGGCAGTCTTGGCCCTGTTCAGGTAACCCTTTCCAGGAGAAGTGGGGTGGTACTCATAGGACCACCCCACTTCGCTGGCGGTGCCCCACCTGGCGATAAATAGGGAACGGCATGCAATGACGACGATCAGTAAGACAGACCCCTTCCTCAGGTACCGCGAACAGGAGATTCTCTCCGCTTCGCCGGAAAGGCTGGTGGTCCATCTGTACGACTTTATTCTGCGCTGTTGCGCGCGGCAGGACGGCTCCGGGGCGGCGCGCGCTCTGTCGGTGCTCATTGACGGCTTGAACTTTGATTACCCGGAGATTGCGGAGGGGCTCTTTCGCCTCTATGACTACTGTCTGCGGCAGGTGAAGAGACAGCGCTTTGAGGAAACGCGTACCATCATCACCGAGCTCCGCGCTGCCTGGGAACAGGCGACTGCCCGACCGGCGCTGTCGCCAGAAGGAGCAGCAATATGATCTCCCTTGACGCGCTGTTCAACCAGAGCTCGGCCATCGACGCCCTCGTCGACAAGTACATGGCGATCGAACGGAAACCCGTCACTGAGTTGGAGAACCGCAAATCCACTCTCAACGTGCGGGTCGCTATGTACCGGGACCTGAAGAACTACCTCACTTCCCTCAAGGCCCTTGTTGATGACCTGGCAGAGAGCAGCAGCGACTCCATCTTCAATGTGGTGAATGTAGTGAGTAGCAATGCCGACTTGGTGTCGGCTACAGGTTCCTCGGGAGCGGCAGCCGGAACCTACCTGCTGCGAGTTCGTCAACTTGCTACTGCCACTACCGTCAAGAGTAGCGCCGGGCTCAACACGGCGGCGGGGGTGGTCAGCAACGCGGAAGTGGTAGCTGGACAGGGTAAGATCGATACCTCGAAGAGCTGGAGCGAAGCAGGGTTTGACCAAACCCCTGATGGGAGCGTTACCATCAACGGCAAGGAATTTGTGTTGGCCGACTATGCCACCGTCGACGCGTTCATGGAGGCGGTGAAGGCTGACGAAACAGCGGCAGCCAACATCTACTACGATGCCCTGCGCGATCGCTTTGTCATCGAAAGTGATGAGCCAGGGGTGGACTTGGTGGTAAGCGAGACGCCGGAGACCTACGGCTTTCTGACTGCCACCAAGATTGCTTCGGGCACCTACACGACAAACAGGACTGGCGTGCAGGCCGATGTTCTCCTTTACCAGGCCAATTTTGACCAGCCTGTGGGACAGGACGAGTCGGGGAGTTTCAAGATCAACGGCGTCACCATTACGTGGGACGCAGACACCGATACCCTGAACACTATTATCGGGCGCATCAACCGCTCCGCCGCCGGCGTTACGGCCTACTACGACGATACGTTCGACAAGCTGGTGCTGACGGCTAATGCGACCGGGGCGGACGAGATTGCGTTGCAAGACGTCAGTGGTACCTTTTTGACGCAGACTCTGAAGTTTGCAGGGGCCCCCCAGACCGTGGGGCAAGTCGCGCGCTTTACCATTAACAGCACTTCTGCCGAAGACGAAATCACTAAAGATTCCAATACGTTCACGATAAACGGCATTACCTACACGTTGCGAGGGGTGACGGTTGCTAACGACGATTACGCTGACCCATCGACAACCGCCGTCACTATCAGCGCCAGGAAAGACACTAGCGCGTTGGAGGCCAAGATTCGCGCGTTCTTGAGCGCACTCAACACTGTTACCTCATACATCAAGGCGAAATCGGCGGTGGATAGCTCTACCTATGCACGCGGGGCCATGACAGGTGAGACGGTCTTTACCAGCCTGCGCACGCAGCTCCTCGGGGCCCTGTTGGGCCGCGTGCCAGGATTAGAGAGCGGCAAACCTTCGACCATGGCTGAGATTGGCATAACTGTTGATAGCACGCTGCAGGCCTCGTTGTCCGACGCCTCCAAACTCCGCTCGTGGCTCGAGGAAGACCCAGTGGCTGTTGAAAACCTTTTCAACTCCAGCGACGGAGTGGCCACGCGCATGGCGTCCCTGCTGGAGGCGTTCACGGAAACAGGCGGCATCGTTGATGACCAGCAGACGAGTCTGGGTGAGGAGCTGCAGCGCATTGACAAGAGGTTGGCGCGCCTCAACGAACAGCTCCAACGCCGCGAAGAGTACTACCGCAAGCAGTTGGCATCCATGCAGGAGGCCTTGTACGCGCTGGTACAGCAACAAAGTACCCTTTCTGGTTTCTTGAACAGTCTTAACTCTTGGAATTCGGGGTGATGGGGAGCCGGCTGGTGCCGGAGACTGATTATGGAGGTCCGCTGTGGAGATCACGCAAACTGAATCGGTCCGTGGCAACCTGCCCTTGATGATGCCTCCCGCTCGCCGAGATGTCTCGGTGGAAAAGTCGCGGCCACCCGTGGCAAGCGAAGCGTCGCCAGAACCCCGCAGTCGGAGGGAAGTGGAGTCAGGGGCGCCGGCAGAGCTCGCCACGGCGCTGAACGAGCTCGCCACCGCCATGAATGTTCGCATCGCGTTCCTGGTTGACCAGGCCACCGGGAAGACCGTTATTAAGGTCATCGACCAGGAGACGCAGGAGGTGATACGGCAGATTCCGCCAGAGGAAATGCTCCGTCTGGTGGCACGCATGTCGCGTCTGCTGGGTGTGTTGCTCAATCAAGAGGCCTAAATGGGGAGACTGGCAGAGTCTCCCGCGACCGGTAGGGACACGGTGGAAAGCGCGCAGCTCCTCCGCCAGGGTATAGAGCTCCTGGAGCAACTCGCGACGTATGACGCAGAGATGGAGGCCAAACTTCGCGACGGACGCGTGGAGGAACTTCCCTACCTCGCGACCCTGCGCAGCGAGGTACTGGCGCGCCTGGTGGCAATGGGAGGGGAGCTGAGCGCACAAAGTACTTGCCCGGAAGAGGTCAACACCTTGCGCTCCGAGCTGCGCCGCTTGGCGGAGGTTTGTTTCGCGAGGACAAGGGACAGCATTGCCTCATTGCAGCAAAAGATCCACCTGCTAGAGAAGGAGCAGGAGAGACTCCAGGAAAGGGTCCGCTCCTTGAAGCGCTACTTGGGTGCTCGCAACGGAGGCCAGACAGATCTGGTGTGTTGATGAAGAGGATAAGAGATGACCGTTAGGGAAATCAATGGTCTGCCGGAAGCCGAGGGGCTACGACCTCGGCAAACAGAACAGAAGAAGGCGCCACAAGGTGCCCCGCCAAGAGAGGTCGAGAAAGAACAAGGCGCTGCCGACCGAGTTGAGATCTCCGGTGAGGCAAGGAACCTGCTCACCAATGGGCCCAATGAATTGCATGGTGACCAAGAGCGGCGGGTCTCGGTTTTGGACGACCGACTCATGCGCCGAATTCTCGGGGAGCTGGACACCGAGGAGGAGCACAGGGCCGACAGGCTCGAAGAGGTCCGGCAACGCCTGCGCGAGGCCCACTACGAAAACCCTGAAGTCCTTTGGGAAACCGCACGGCGCCTCATTGACGAGATATTCGGGTCTCGCTAACGGGACACACAATGCGCGGAGGCTCTCGATCCCTTTAGCTACAGTCTTGCTCTGGCCCAGTTGTCAGGCTTGCTTCACATAGGATGGGTGACCAGATGGACGAAGTGTTGGCGCTAAGAGACTACCTCTACGAGACAACGGGGCTCTATTTGCCCAACGGTCGGCGCTATCTGTTTGAGGGCCAGTTTCTTGCGCGCATGGAAGCGGTGGGACTGCCGAACCTGGGGCAGTACCTTGCCTATCTCCGCAAGGAACAAAAGGGGAATGGCGAACTCGCCTGCCTTCTCAACGAACTGGATGTGGGTGCACTGAGCTTCTTCTCCGACCCTGTCAGATTCCGCGCATTAGGGGAGGTATTCATCCCAGACCTTGTGCGGCGACGCACGAACAGTGCCA
>JACIZP010000110.1 GCA_014359355.1 Calditrichota bacterium
ATGCCGGGCACCAAGTCTACCTGGTGGAGAAGGAGCCGTCCATCGGCGGCATTATGGCCGCCCTGGACAAGATCTACCCGACCATGGACTGCGCCATATGAATTCTCGGGCCGAAGATGATGGATGTCGGTCGACATCCCAAAATCGAGCTCTTCACTTACAGCCAGGTAGACGAAGTCACCGGATTCGTGGGTAACTTCAAGGTCAAGATCCGCAAGAAGGCCCGCTACGTGCGCACCGAGGATTGCAATGCCTGTGGCGACTGCGCCAAGGTCTGCCCGGTGGTGGTGCCGGACGAGTACCAACAGGGCTTCTCCTCGCGCAAGGCCATCTACTTGCCCTTTGCCCAGGCGGTACCCTCGGCCTACATCTTGGACATGGCCCACTGCTTAGGCACCAACCCCATTGCCTGTGGCAAGTGCGCCAAGGTGTGCGCCAAGAAGTGCATTGATTATGACATGCAGGACGAAATCGTGGAGCGGGAGGTAGGGGCCATCATCGTTGCCACTGGCCTGGACATCTACGACCCACGCCCCTTAGACGAGTTCGGCTACACCCGCTTTGAGAACGTGATTACCAGCATGGAATTCGAGCGCCTCATCTGTGCGGGCGGCCCCACCGCAGGGCATTTTATCCGTCCCACCGATCGCCGCCTGCCCAAGACGGTGGGGTTCATTCAGTGCGTCGGGTCCCGCTCCACTAAACGCGGCAACCGCTATTGCAGCAACGTCTGTTGCATGAACACGGTGAAGGACACGCTCCTGCTCAAGGACCACTACCCAGAGGTGCAGTGCAAGGTCTTCTACATGGACATCCGCGCCTTCGGCAAGGGCTTTGAGGAGATGTTCCGACGGAGCAAAGAGGAGGGGGTGCAGTACATCCGCGGCATACCCGGAGACATCTACGAAGACCCGGTCACCAAGAATCTGGTGCTTCTGGTGGAAAACACCATGACCGGCAAGATCGAGGAGCACGAGCTGGAGATGGTGGTCCTGGCCGTGGGGATGCAGGCGCGGGCGGAGCAGAAGGACCTGCAGAAGCTGCTTACTCTGTCCAATACCGCAGACGGCTTCCTGTTGGAGTCCCACCCCAAATTGAAGCCGGTGGATGCGCCCACGCAGGGCGTTTTCTATGCGGGGTGTGTGGAGGCCCCCAAGGACATCAAGGACAGTGTGACGCAGGCTGGGGCAGCGGCGGCCCGCGCCGGCATCCTGCTCAATGCTGGCCAAGTGACCATTGAGGCGATCACCTCCATGCTGGACCCGGCACGGTGCACCTTCTGCGGCCTGTGCAGTAGGGTGTGCCCCTATCATGCGATCGTTCCCCCAGACCGCAAGAAGGGCCAGTATCCAGTATTCATCGAAGCGGCATGCGCGGGGTGTGGCGCCTGTGCCGCGGAGTGTCCCACCGACGCCATTCATATGCGGCACTTTCGGGACGAGCAGATTTTGGCGCAGATCCAGGCTTTGCTGGAGGACAAGCCCGAAGAGAAGATTCTTGCCTTTGCCTGCAACTGGTGTTCGTATGCCGGCGGCGACAATGCGGGCACTGCCCGGCTCCAGTACCCGCCGACCGCACGGCTCATTCGCACCATGTGCAGCGGACGCGTCGATGAAAAGTTCGTCTGGTACGGCTTCAAGTTAGGCGCGCCCATCGTTCTGGTGTCCGGGTGTCACTTCGCCGACTGCCACTACATTAACGCCGTGCAGTGGACGCAGCGGCGGGTGGAGCGTCTTTGGGACAAGTTGGAAAAGAAGGGCATCCGTCCGGAGCGGCTGCAGTTGGAGTGGATCAGCGCCGCCGAGGGGCAGAAGTTTGCCCGCGTCATGCGCGAATTGGAGGAATTGCGCCAGAAGGTCACCTTGGAGGAGATCCGCCAGACCATGGAGATCCTCAAGGACTATGACCCGCTGCAGAAAGAGAGTGCGGCGGCGGCCGCATCCGCATAGGGAGGAGGTAGCGAGCGTCGCCTATGGCGGAAGCAAAGTTCAAATGCCTGCGCTGTGGATACGAATTCATGGCCCATTACGACCCGAAGATCACCGAGGAGCGGGCCTGTCCGAAGTGCCACAGCAATAGTGTGCGCCGTATCAAGGAGGAGAGCTCGAAGTAAGCCTGCCACAGCCCCTCGCGGGAGGGCCGCGCCGCGGGCGGAGCAAGGTGCCGGCCCACGATGTCGGGATCTCCGCCCAGCTACCGTTCGGTAGTCCTGGGCGGAGCCGCGAGCAGCGTCTCGCCCTCTCCTGGGTGGGAGTCCGTCGCAGCGAGTACCTGGCGCCCTCTCCGGGGGCAGCTTGGCAACCTGCAATCAGGACCACCAATGGAAACCGTTCTCCATCGCCTTAGAGAGAGGGTTGCCCATCTCGGCAACCATAATCAGAAGTACCTCCGCATGATCGACCTCCACCTGGACTCTTTGGTGGAGCGGCTGGAGGCTTCTGGCGCCATCGACCAGGTGCACTTGTGGACGGTGGCCCGCGACTTGCGTGCCGAGATGGAGGTGGTGCGTGCCCAGGGCACTACCGAAAAGGAGAAGCTGGAGTTCCTTGGCACCTATTTCGGCCTGCAGTTCCTGCACCTGAACCTCCGCGCCCTTGACGTGCTCATGCTCGATCTCTCCGCCAGCAGCGAGCCCCTACAGGTCTATCAGAAGTTCATGCTCGACGTTGGCGCCAAGCTGCGCGCTCTCATCGCCACCTACATGGAGGAGCTGTTGCAGCTTTTCCTCCCCGCGGAACAGCGCCCGGAGTTCGTCATCTGCGGCGTGGGCACGCGTACCGACCAGGACGATCTGGACATCGGCGTCATCGACGACGGCTCCCCCAACCGCGAGCATCTCAACCGCGCCCTCAGCAAGCTGAGCAGGGAGATGTTCAAAAGGGCCGTGTGCCTGCACATGCACATTTCGGAACATGTCGGGCAGAGCGGCTTTTCGGCCTCCATTCCTGAGTACTGCGCTCTCTTGGAGACCGAGATTCGCGATTTCGTCATCATCAGCGAGATGCTCAATGCGGCGCCCATTGTAGGCAGCCGTCGCCTGTTCCGCGACTTTCAGCGCAAGGTGACGGCGCGCTACTATTACCATCGTCGCGGCGACAACCGCTACCACGAGGGCTATTTGCGCGGCATTTTGGGCGAGGTCCGCTCCCTCCAGATTCGCCAGGTCAAACCCAACCGCATCAACCTGAAGAACGACGCGCTGCGCATGATCAAGGGGGCCCTCTTTGCCGGCAAGACCATTTTCCGTGTTGACAAAGTCAACTGCTGGGGCATCCTTTACGAGCTCTGGAGGCGCGATGCCGCCCGCGCCTCGATGTACATGGCTCTGGAGGAGGCGCTCACTTTCCTTGAAACCTTTCGCTACCTTTACCAGCTCTTCGTGGTGCAGGAGGAAGAAATCTACTTGGAGAGCGAGCAGGCCAGGGCGACCCTTGTGCCGGTGGCCAGGACCATGGGCTATGTGGATACCGGTGTGGTTTCGGCCGAGCAACACCTTCTGGTCGATTACTATCGCTACGTGGCGCAGGCTAAACGCGCTCTCGATGAGCTGCTGCCGCACGTGACGCAGCACCTCCGCACCGTGAGCGTGTTCAGCCCTTTACGACAGGCTGCCGCCGGTGTTGCCCATCCACTGAGCTCCGAGAATTTGGCGCTGCGCTTCATCCAACACCTGGAGTTTTTCAATGGCACAAAGTTCTGGGACGATGTGCTGGAGGCGTTAGAAGAGAACCAGGCGGCCCTGTTGGTAGCGCTGGTCAGAGACTGGTGTGCCTTAGACCCAGAAAAGGCGCGTGAGCTCGTCGGTCGCTTTGCCGCCTGGGGCACCAACGCCTTCATCGCCGAGCTGTCGTTTTTGGTGATGCTTGCCCGTCACCAGGACAAATTCCCCAAGGGGTGTGTCTTTGCCGAGTTTAGCCGGGCCTTCTTGGAGGCGTTTGCTGGTACGCCAGAAGAAATCAGGCGCATGGTGCGGGTGTTTGATCACTACCCACAACTGATGAACCGCTACTTGGCCTGCATCACCGAGGAGGAAAGGCGGATCTTCGCCAGCAAGCTGCGTGGCGAGACCTGGGATCCCGACGTGGCGCAGGTGCGCGCGCGGCTGCTGGAGCTTTGTGAGCTCCACATCCATAGCAGCGAGTACTTCAAGCGATTTTTCATGCGCGTCCTGGAGCGCCATCCAAGCGCTATTCATCTGCTGGACAAGCCCGCGCGTCTGCAGCAGTTGGCTGAGGGGCTTTATGGCGACGTGGACCGGTATGGCTCCTTTGTGGCCAAGAAAGAGCGGCTCGGCGACTTTTTCGACTTGGAATTCTTCCGCCTGGGCGTGCTGTGTCTGGCAGGCGCGCCCATCGCCGCGGTTGGTGCTCAATTCACCGAGTCCTCGCACCGCTACCTGCGCACACTCTTCGATCTGTGCAAGGCGGAGTTGGATGAGCAAGCGGGCACCTCGGTGGCCACCAGGGATTTGCTGGGATTGTTTGTGTCGGGCGGACATGCGCGCGAACAGGCCTTTGTGGACGACTATGACCTGTTCTTCCTCTTGGACTCCGATGACCCGAAGTTGCGCGCCTACGGGGACAAGATCGCCAGCCGTATGAACCAGCAGCTCATTCGCCGCGGGATCTTGCCCCACTACCGCTTTGCCGATCTTTTCGGCCACTACGTGACCACCATGAGGGAGCTGGATGACTACCTCAGCGAAAATGGCGATTCGGTGGTGGTGGACAAGTCGCAGGTCTTCGGGTCGCGCATGGTGGTGGGAAGCCACAAGCTTCAGCAAACGTTTCTCCGCCGCATCATCGAACCGCATGTGTATGCGCAAGTGGAGCGGTATCTTGCGCAGATGCGTGCCGAGATACACGCACGCCATCGCGAGGTGCGCAAGCTCCCTGGGGCAGGACGCAACATCAAGGAAGGCATCGGTTGCATGCGCGACATCGAGATGACTCTACTGATGCTCAAGGCGAAATTCCGTATTGACCAGCCGGTCACCGGCGCGCTGCTGGAGGCTCTCCCGCGAGTGGATCCGCGCCACAGCAGAGAGTTCCGGGCGTTGGCCGAGGCGCTCGACTTCTATGAGCGGCTCAGGAGCCTGTATCGCCTTACCGCGTCGACGGGGGAGGAGATCGATCCCCGTTTTGTGGGGAGAACGGCGGTCATCATGGGCTTCGGCGAGGACGAGGCGGAGGCCGCCGAGCGACTGTTGGCTGCTTTCCGCCGCTGTGCGGAAAAGACGAGCAAAGTGCTCGCCACGTTGGAACGTGCCTTGCTTTCACCCACGCCGGTGCCGGCCTCGTGAGTGAATCTGGCGGAAGGCCCCACGCCTCACCTGCCGTGTGCGCACCCAGTTAATCCGACCTGCGTGCACCAGTGGTGAACTTTCTTGCTGCTAAGGGCCAGGGGGCCTGCCCTCCTCCGGAGGAGCGGTCCCGTTGGTGATTCTTTCGCTTCTCGCCTGCGGTACCTGCTGGTGCTCCATCATGGCGCGCTCTTTCTCTTCAGGTGCTTGCTGAAGAAGAGCAGGTGGTACTCAAGGGCGTTGCTCCAATACGCCCAAGTGTGGGCACCTGGCCGCTCGGTGTAGTCATGCGGGATTTTGAGCTCAATCATGCGGCTGTGCAGTTGGCGGTTAGTGTCCAACAAGAAATCGTCTATGCCGCAGTCCAGGAAGATGGCTTTGTTTCGTCCGGCCAGGCGCGTGCAGAGGAACGTGGCGGAATTTTCCTCCCACAAGCGTGGCGCCTGCTCGTATTCGCCCAACACGTCGGCAAGGCCGGCTCGGCGGGCTGCAGGCGTGAGGGTCATGGCGCCGCTCAGGCACCCGGCTCCTGCGAAGCGCTCAGGGTACTTTGCTAAGAGAGTAAAGGCCCCATGGCCACCCATGCTCAGGCCGCAGAGAAACCTTCCCGTGGAATCGGCGATCGTCCGGTAGTGCGCGTCTACATAGTCGACGACTTCCTTGGCAATGTAGGTCTCGTATTGGGAGTCCTTGCGCAAGGGGCTGTCGAGATACCAGCTGGCGTAGCCTCCGTCCGGGCAGACGAGAATGAACTCATAACGGTCCGCCAGGGGCTTGAGGTCCGCCTTGGTCGGCCAGTCGCGATAGGAGCCGCTCCATCCATGCAGGAGGTAGACAACAGGGAACCTTTCCTGGCTCGTGAGATAGCGTTCCGGGAGAACGACCACCGCTTGCGCTGCCTTCGCCATGGCAGGACTGAAAATGGCCACTGTATCCACCTGTGCCGCGTCGACACGCATGCTCAGGCTGAGGAGCGCACAGGTGAGAACTGCAGCGAGAAGCTGCCACGCACCACGGGGATGAATTTTCATCATGGTTCCTGACCTCCTTGCGGCTATCATCCGGGATACTGGGAAAAGCGATGACTTTCCTGTTGTCGGCCCCTGCTAAGCCGTGGCCCAGAAGGCCCACAACCCGTCTCGGGTTAGGCCGCAAAAGGCTTCCCACCTGTACAAGGGCGGGTTGCACAAGGCCGAGCTTGATTGTCCACAGCAGCTCGGGCCCCGCCGCGAACGCCGTGGGCTTTCGCCTCTCTCAGGGCGCGACGAGCATAAGCGGGTTTCGCCCTGAGCCTTCCCTCAACGTGCCTCTCCGCTGAGCTCAGCGGCAGGATTCCAGCCGTCTCCTCCGGCCAGCACATTTTCCAGAGAGAAAGCCTTGGCTTCCGCGTCGGTGAGTTGACGGGCCCATGTCACACGGTGCTGTGGGTGGGCGCCAGGGCCACTGCTTTGCCACTCGGCGAAGCGCGCCGTTCTCTCGCACTCTGGCTTGCCCCAGTTGTGCCAGCCTTCCTGCCTCACCACCTCGGACATGCTCGTGTTCAGGAAGACCACCGATGCGTATGCGCGCCATGGTCGGCCCAGATAGGTCAGCACTCCAGGCTCGCCGGTGATCGTGCAGTGCGAGAAGACAAAGCCAAAAGGCTGACTGGCCGGAGTTGATGCCGCTGTTATGTAGCCGTTGCCGCGACAGTGAATGTGACAGTGGTCGAAGAAGGCAGTGCCCCCGCCAAAGATAAAGTCGACGTGGCCGGCGATGGAGCAGCCGCTGAAGTAGACGCGGCCCCGGTTGAGCAAGATGGTGTCCTGCCAGCCGAGGAAACGGCAGTTTCTGAACACGACGCGATCCCCGTCGACGCGGAGCGCCACGGCCTGAGCCACCGGGCCGGCTGCATTCTCGAAAGTGATGTTCTCAGCAATAAAGTCGTCGCCATCCACCACCACCGTCGGGGTCCGAAATGTGCCAATTGGCTTGCCATCGAATCCAACCAACTTCGCGTGCAAGTCGTAGGTGATGACCGTTGATTCGGGAGACGCACCCACCAGCCGGATGCTGCCTCGTTCGCGCTGCACGTACACCAGCTCTCGGTATGTGCCGGGTTTGACAAAAATCACCCAGCGATCCGCGGGCGTGGCCGAGTGCGGCGCCGCCATGATGGCGTCTTGGATCGACGTGAAATCGCCACTGCCATCTACAGCCACAACCGCATCAAATCGACGAGGTGACGCTGCCTCCCCCACAAGGCGCGGTGCCTGAGGAGAGCAGCAAAGCGTTGTTGCCAACAGAAGAACGAAGAGAGAGCTCACCTTGTGGTACTCCATATTGTTGCCCATCTACCACACATACGGGGCTCAGGCTGATTGCCGGACGGCTGCCGCAGTCTGGCTCCAGAGAGCGCCAGGTCCCCCAGCCGGGGCACACGCCTGCCTTAGCGGCCGCCCGGAACGGACTTCAAACCTGCCCTGGCCTGCGTCGTCCTCTCGCCGGAGTTCCCCTTGTGCACCGCCAGCGCCACCGGCGTGGCACCAGACCAAGAAACAATGTTATGCGTGGCCGCCGGGTTGACCATTTTCGGCGTCCGTCTTGCCCACGAGAAACCGGTCGTAAGCCAACAGTCCCACTATCGTCAGCACGCCAATGCCGCTGAACAGGAGCCACAGGGTGCGCGGCTGATGCAAGGTGTCGACGAAATGCACGTAGAGATGCGCCCCCAGAATCGCGCCCACGCTACTGCCAATCACCCCGTAGAGGAAGATGTAGCCCATGTAGGTGGCCACGCGGTCTTTTGGAGCAGTCATGCCCACGTACGAGAAGAACTTGGGGTGGGCGGTCATTTCGCCAATGGAGAAGATGATGATGCCCACGATAAAGACCCAAATGCTCGGCGAAATCGCGAGGATGGCCATTCCAACAGTGCCGAAGAGTATGCCGACCACCATCGTGGGCAGCGCGCGGGTCTTCCTGACGATGGCCGAGACGATGAGTTGCAGCGCGATAATGGTGCCCGCATTGATGACCGTCACATGTTCCACGTCAAAGAACCAGTTGAGGTGCAGGCCGATAGCGTGCAGCGCGGCGTTGACGACCCTGTTCAGTGGCGTTGCGTCCACGTAGTCATTCACGTACCAGAGCACCGAATCAAACATCTGGAAGTAGAGGATCCAGAATCCCGAATAGACCAGGATCATCAGCAAGAATCGGGCGTTGGCTCTGGCTCGTGCCATGTCCTGGTACTCGATAGTGAGCAGCGAGAAAACCGTGGCGTAAATAACGGTCACCACGATCCTGGTGAACAGCGACAGTCCAGGGAGGAGCCAGAAAAGCACGCCAACAGCCGCAACGCCCGCTGGAACCAACCAGGAGCGGAGGCCTCGCGACCGTATGGCCAGGATGGCCACGCTGACCACCAAGAGTGTCCCTACAAAGAAGAGGAAGAAACTCCCCAAGGCGACGAACAGGGTTATCCCCCCAAGGACTGTGGCCAACCCGATGGCCAGTGCCACGCCGGCGGCAGCACCTTTCTTCCGCAGCAGGTAGAACAAGAGCACGAACGGGCTGTAGACGATCTCGAACGCGTTGGCCAGGGTGGTGAGGAGATTGGTGGTTGCCTTGGGTCGCGCAGGGTCGCGGTAGGTCAAGAGCGTGGGGATGAGCATGGAGCCGGTGGCCAGCGCCGAGGCCAAGATGACCGTGCGAGGACCGAAGCTGTTCTTGAGGTACGGGACCAGGATGAGGGGAAAGAGAAACGCCCCGAGGTTAATCGACCAGTAGTAGATGCCAAAGCCCAGGGAGCTGTTACTTTCGTCTGTTGTTCGGGCAATGGTTCCGGAGATGATCGGCTTGAAAACGCCAGCGCCCAAGCCCATGACCACGAGGGAAATGAAAACCGCAGTGTACGTCGTCACCTGACTTGTCAGGAAGTAGCCTGCTCCCAGGAGGCTGAAGGCGACGAGCAGCGTGCGCCTATACCCGAAGCGGTCGGCCACTGCGCCACTGAGAATGGGAAGGAAGTAGAGCAGCGGCTGTATTGTTCCCTTGATGAGTCCCACGCTCTCTTTGGCAAAGTGCAGCTGTTCCGTCAGGTAGACGGAGAGGAAGCTCATCATCCCGTAATAGGCGCCTCTTTCGAAGAATTCGAAGACGATCGATACCCAGAAGGTGCGCGGGAAACCCGAGAGGCGACTTTTTTTCTGCGGTTCCATGCGGTCCTCGTTGTTTTTCAAGACGGGCCTGTGTTCCTCCCGTCGGGAACGGCCACTCGGGCGGGGCGCTTCGCGTGGGGCTCGGCCTCTCGACCCGTCCGAAATGCCTCGTGCCCCTGGGGGCTGCTTTGCATTCGGAGCGTGCGCAGGTCGCTTCCTTGCGCCGGGACTTCTTTCCGCCTTGGGGCCTCAGCCAAGGCCCGCTTTCCCGATCGCTGACTCGAACGCCGGCCCGACTAGGAGTTGACCAGTGCGGCGACCTGCGTGAAGGTGCCGCGCAGCAAGGGGTACAGGCTGCGGTAGAGCCGATAGTACCGCTCATACAGTGCAGTGACCTCGGCCCTGGGTTTCGTCTCGCTGACGACGCGAATGGTGGCCTGGCACGCCTCGGGGACGGAGGCGTACAGGCCCGTTCCTACACCCGCCAGGAGCGCCACGCCGAACGCCGGCCCCTCTTCCACGTTGATGCTGGTCACCGGTGCGCCGAACACATCGGCCTGAATCTGGCGCCACAAGGCGCTCCTTCCGCCGCCCCCCGAGGCACGTATCTGCTGCGCCTCGATGTGTTGCTCGCGCATGATCTCCAAGGAGTCGCGCATGCCGAAAGTGACACCCTCCAGCACCGCTCGCACCAAGTGCGCCTTGCTGTGCCGCAGGCTTAGGCCGATGAACACCCCCCGCGCGTTGGGATCGGGGTACGGTGTCCGCTCCCCCGCCAAGTAGGGGAGAAAGAGCAGCCCCTCTGCCCCTGGCGGTACCGCCGCCGCAGCCGCAGTGAGCAGCTCATACACCTCAACGCCCTGTTGGCGAGCCCGGGCCACCTCCTCCTGGCAGAGGGCGTCCCTGAACCAGCGCAGGTAGCCTCCGGGAGAGTGTATTACCCCCATCTTGTTCCATTTTCCCGGCACGGCGTGGCAGTAGTTGTGCAATC
>JACIZP010000111.1 GCA_014359355.1 Calditrichota bacterium
GCGCTGCGGGCGTTCCTTGGCCGTGTCTGGTACCACGATGGGGCCGCGCTGTGCCGGCTCCTCCAGTCTTTGCACGAGAATCTTGTCGCCTATGGGTTGGATCTTCATCAGGCTTCCTCCACTTGGGGCTTCTGCCGCCCCGCCACAGCAGGCCAGTTCACTTCAACGATGGCGGAACAGAGGTTCCAGCTGGCGCACGCTGCAGGGGTGCCCACCGTTCTGATACTCGCAGTCGCCCCAGTAGAAGCAGCGCACCGAGCAAATGGTCTCGGATGCCTCCAGGGCCTGCTGCGGGTACTCCTGTGCGCTCTCTTTGGCCTCCTTGCGAATGCGCCGGCCGATGCGTCTGCCTTCCCACCCCTGCTTGCCCAGGATCTTAAGGGAGATAATCTTGGCAAAGCTGCGCGACGCCTTGGAGCGCGGATTGTTGAGGATGAACGGCCGCAGGCGCTTCGAGGACTCGCGGACGCTCTCGTCGTATTCGATGTAGCCCAAATAGTCCACGTCAATGGAGAGAAGCTCAGCTGCCGCAGTCTTGATGGCCAGCCCGTCGCGCACCTCGTCGTGCTCATAGACCATGTTCAGCAGCAGCCGCGGACGGAAACCCTCTAACACCGACTCGAACTTGGCGCCAGCCGCCGCATCTAATTGCTGCACCTGCCTGAGAAGCTCCTCCATCGGCGTGCGCATAAGCCCAGCCTCAGTGAGCTGGTGCTGCTCCAAAAGTTTGAGCACCTCCGCATCGTTGCGGAAGGTCAAGTGAAGCTTGCGCAGGAGACACACCTTGATGAAGTTGAAGCACTCCTGCACCGCCATGGGGTCCGGTATGGTGACGACGATGCCCTCGTCACTCGCCAAGAAAAAGTCGATGACGTTGTAACTGGAGCCAGCGCCGAGGTCCAACAGGATGAAATCGGCGTTGATGCCGCGCAGTTGGTTGATGAACTTCAGTTTCTGCCAGTAGCGGGGGTTAGCCAGGCCGAGGGTGCCACAGGCGCCGCTTATCATCTGCAGGTTTTCGACAGGCGTGTCAAGAATGATGTCTTCCAACCTTTCCCGGCGCAGCGTGTAAAAGTCATAAAAGGTGTACTGCGGCTCGATGATCCCCATGCAGGTATGGAGGTTTGCCCCACCCAAGTCGGCGTCCACCATCACCACGCGGTAGTCAAGGGCCGCCAGGCCCACGCCCAGGGACGCTGTCACTACCGTCTTGCCCACGCCGCCTTTGCCACTGCCCACGGCGATTACCCGTCGCTGGCGTGCAGCTGGCTCTGCCTCCGGGAAGATCTCACGGAGCTCCTCCAGCTTGGCAGCTTCCACCCATTCCTCAAGCTCAGGATGCCACACCAGGTCACTGGCGGTGAATTTGCCGGTTTTGGCCATCTCGCGCAATTCGTGCTTGCTGAACGGCCCATACTGGCTGTCAGTGGTCTTGACGAAGATATTCGCCACCAGTGAACCCAAGGAGCGACGTTTGCTCTGCATCGGCAGCGTGTTCATTTCACCCTACGCGACCTTTCCATGTCGACCGGCAGCTCCATCGGCTCCACTCAACATGTGGACGAATTCGATTCCAGTACACCCATTAGCGGGACAGCCAAAGGTAGCAAAAAGCGCGTTCATTTGCAATTAGAAAGTTCGTCAAGGCAGGGGAGCCTCCACCAGCAGTCGCACCTCGTTGTCTGAAGTGTCGCGGTGCACAATCTGCACTGCGGGCACGGCTGCCTCTACGGAGCCGAAATCGGGCGTGCGGTAGTCCTGCTTCCACTTCAAAAGCAAGGCGACCCAGCGGTAAGCATCGGTCAGAGCAGCGCGCTCGGCCGCCTGCAGGGCCACCGGCCGGCTCGCCGCCCCGCTGGGAATCAGCCCACGTCCCGCCACCCAGAGCCGCCTCTCCACCGTATCCACCGCGGCTGCCACCAAATCACGGCGCAGCTCCGGGTCAGCAGGGTTAGCGCGCACCCGCTCCTGCAACTCGCCAATCTGCCGGAAAAGGGCGGCGTAGTCGCCCTTGAAGGTAGCAGTCTCCTGAGGCGCCACCTGGCCACGCTCTTCGCTCTTGCGGCTGCAGCCCCACGGCATTGCCCACAGCAAACAAAGCACACAAAGAAGCAGCAAGACCTTCCCCCTGCGGACTGCGCCTGCACTACTCATGTTCCCATCTCCCAAGAGGCCAGATACTGGCGCTGCTCTTCGGTGAGCTCGTCGATGGTGATGCCCATGGTCTGCAGCTTCAGCCGGGCGATCCAGTCCTCGATTTCCGGCGGCACGCGGTGCACCTTCACCTCCAGGCTACCGGCTTTCTGCACGACCCACTCGGCGGCCAGTGCCTGCGTGGCAAAGCTCATGTCCATGACCGAGGCGGGATGCCCTTCCGCTGCGGCCAAGTTCACCAGGCGTCCCTCTGCGACCAAATTGATGCGCCGACCGTCTGCCAGCACGTACTGATCCACAAACCGGCGCACCCCTTTGCGACACTCCACGGCCATCGCCTCCAGGCCAGGGATGTCGATTTCCACGTTGAAGTGCCCGGAGTTGGCCACGATGGCGCCGTCCTTCATCACGGCAAAGTGCTCGGGACGGATGACGTTGATGTCGCCGGTGACCGTGCAGAAGAGGTCGCCGATCTTGGCGGCCTCTGCCATGGGCATGACGCGGAACCCATCCATGGCCGCCTCCAAGGCGCGAATGGGGTCCACCTCGGTGATAATGACGTTGGCACCCATTCCCTTGCAGCGTGCCGAGAACCCCTTGCCGCACCAGCCATAGCCGGCCACGACCACCGTCTTTCCGGCGAGCAAAACGTCGGTTGCCCTGATCAGGCCATCCACCGTGGACTGTCCGGTGCCGTAACGGTTGTCGAACAGGTTCTTGGTCATGGCATCATTGACGGCGATGACCGGGAACTTGAGTGCACCGTCGCGCTCCATGGCCCGCAGACGGATCACCCCTGTGGTGGTCTCTTCCATGCTCCCCATGACCTGTGGCCACAGGTCCGGGTAATCGAAATGGATGGTGGAAACCAAATCGGCCCCATCATCCATGGTGATGACCGGCTGGTGCGCAATGGCCGCGCGGATGTGGCGGTAGTAGGTCTCGTTGTCTTCGCCTTTGATGGCAAAGGTCGGGATGCCGTAGCTGCTCACCAGGGCAGCCGCTACATCGTCCTGGGTGGACAGAGGATTGGAGGCACACAGCACCACTTCCGCGCCGCCTGCCTGGAGAGTGCGCATGAGATTCGCTGTCTCGGCAGTGACATGGAGACATGCCGAAAGCCGCTTACCTTGCAGCGGCTTCTCCTTGGCAAACCGTTCGCGGATCAGCCGCAGCACCGGCATGTCGTTGTCCGCCCAGGCGATGCGCCGAACGCCCTCGTCCGCCAGACTCAAGTCTTTGACGTCGTATTCCACCTTTTTCCTCCGTCCGTTCCTCACGCGTCCTTGGCCAGGTCCTTGGCCTTGTCGGTGCGCTCCCAGGTGAACTCCTTCTCAGTGCGTCCAAAGTGCCCGTACGCTGCTGTGGCTTTGTAGATCGGCCGGCGCAGGTCCAACATCTCGATAATGCCGCCAGGAGTCAGGTCAAAGTGCTTGCGCACCAGCTCCACGATGCGGGAGTCAGGGACCTTGCCTGTGCCGAAGGTGTCGACGCTAATCGAAACCGGCTCCGCCACGCCGATGGCGTAGGCCACCTGCAGCTCGCACTTGTCCGCCAGACCTGCGGCGACGATGTTCTTGGCCACGTAACGCGCGGCGTAGGAAGCAGAGCGGTCGACCTTGGTGGGGTCCTTCCCAGAAAAGCAGCCGCCCCCGTGACGCGCATACCCGCCATAGGTGTCCACGATGATCTTCCTGCCGGTGAGGCCGGTGTCGCCCTGCGGGCCGCCGATCACGAAGCGACCGGTCGGGTTCACATAGTATCTGATGGCATCCGGTTGAATCAGCGATGGCGGGATAGTTGCCAAAATGACGTGCTCGATGATGTCATCGCGAATCTGCTCGTAGGAGACATCCGGCTCGTGTTGCGCGGAGATGACCACTGCCTCCACCCGTGCCGGCTTGCCGTTGGCATAACGCACCGTGACTTGCGACTTGCCGTCCGGGCGGAGGTAGGGGAGTTTGCCGGTCTTGCGCACCTCCGCCAGCCTGCGCGTCAGCTTATGGGCGAGCATGATGGGCAGGGGCATGAGCTCCGGCGTCTCGTTGATGGCAAAGCCGAACATCATCCCCTGGTCGCCGGCTCCGGCGCGATCCACGCCCAGCGCAATGTCCGGCGACTGCTGGTCAATGGTGGTAATGACGGCGCAGGTGGCGTGGTCAAAGCCGTAGCGTGCGTCGGTGTAGCCAATCTTGCGGATCGTCTCGCGCACCAGCGTGGGGATGTCCACGTAGCAGTCCGTGGTAATCTCCCCTCCCACCAAGGCAAGGCCGGTGGTGACGTAGGTCTCGCAGGCAACTCGACCAAGAGGATCCTGTTCGAAAACCGCGTCCAGAACCGCGTCGGAAATCTGATCGGCGATCTTGTCTGGATGGCCCTCGGTCACCGATTCCGAGGTAAAGAGTCCATCGACCATGGGGTGTCTCTCCCTTTGCAGGTGAAATGTTGTGCGGCGTGTGCCTCTCTGGTTGGTCAGCTTTCACCGCATGAATTACCAGCATCCCCCTCAGATGCAGACAGCAAGGTTATACCTTGCGCAGATGCTCCTTGAGCAGATCTATGTTCTTGACCGGGGTGGGGTCTACGCCGTGGTACAGCGCCAGGTAGTAGCTCACCCAGTCCCCAAGGTGAATGAGCGAGAGCATGCGCGCCAAGCGTGAGCTGCCCTTGGCAAAAAGCTCAACCGGTGCATTGGAGTGGCGGGCGATGAACTCCTTGATGAACGCCATGCGCACCTGCACCCGCGGATGGTCCTCGGTGTCACGCAATAGCACGACCTGCACCATCCGCTGCACCGGCTCCAATAACCCCCAGCCGACAATCTCGTTGTGGTTCATTTCCGGCAGGGTGCTGCTGTAGGCGAGCACCTTGCTGTTTTCGGAAAGCTGTCCCCGCCAGCGCATGCCGACAACCTCAAAGCCGTTCGCCGTGTAAACCACGGGTAACTTGCCCCTGAGCTGCCCAGCAACGTTGAGCGCCACGTTGCCCTTTTCAGGCTCACGGTATTCGGCAGAAAGAGAAGCCAACAGCGCCGTCGCCTCTTGGATGGCTTGTTTCTGTGGAGGAACCAGTCCGAGTCCTTCGAGCACCGCCAACGGGGGCATACTCAAATAGGCGAGAGCCGTGCGGGGCGGATAGCCCTTGGGAATGGTCACCTGCGGCACGCCGTCTGCCTGGGCGCGGCGGGCGAGCTCACCACCGGAGGTGACGCACAAGAGCTTTGCTCCACGTTCCTTAGCCTCGTGGTAAGCCGACAGCGTCTCCTCGGTGTTCCCGGAGTAGCTGGAGGCAATCACCAGGGAGTCGCGGCCGACAAAGGCCGGATTGCGATAGTCACGGTTGACGAGGATGGGAACCTTGATCACATCGGACAGGTAGCAACGGAGAAGGTCGCCACCGATGGCTGAGCCACCCATTCCCAAGAACACCACCACCTGCACGCGAGAATAATCGGCTGGCACTGCAACGCTCTGCCCCAGTCGATATCCCTCGGCAAGCTGCTTATGGAAAGCGCCGATGATGTCCCGCATGCCTGCGCTGTCCAGCGCGAAATCCAGTCCGCTCCGTCTCTTCTCGTCCTTCACGACGCCTCCAGCAAGTCCGGCAACTTGTTCTGCATCACCCCCCGGAGGTACGCCTTTATCTCGGCAGCCGAGCGCAAGCGCAACACCTCCTCTGCCACCTTCCGCGCCTCTTCGTAGGAGATGGCGCGGACGATCTCCTTGACGCGGGGCAGGTCTACGGGGCTGACGCTGAGCTCGTCCAGGTCCAGGCCCACCAGGAGCATTGTCGCCAGCGGGTCACTGGCCATTTCGCCGCACATGCCCACCCAGATGCCGCGTTCGTGACCTGCCTCCACGACATGTTTGATCAGGCGCAGCACCGCAGGATGATAGGCCTCGAACAGATGCGCCACACGCTGATTGCCCCGATCTACCGCCAGGGTGTACTGAATGAGGTCGTTGGTGCCGATGCTCAGGAAATCCACTTCTGCTGCCAGCTGGTCGGCGGTGAGCGCTGCGGAGGGCACCTCGATCATGATGCCCAGCTCGAGGTCACGGTCATAATCAAGGCCCTGTTCATCGAGTTCCTTCTTCACCTCGGCGATCACCCGCTTTGCCTGCAGCAGCTCATCCAGGGAGGAGATCATCGGCAGCAGCAGGCGCGCCTGCCCATGCGCACTGGCGCGCAGGATGGCCCGCAATTGCGTCTTGAAAAGCTCGCCATGCTCCAGGCAGATGCGAATGGCGCGCCGTCCAAGAAACGGGTTTGCCTCCGGTTGACCGTTCCCTTCCTCCGGGATCTTGTCGCCGCCCAGGTCAAAGGTACGAATGACCACAGGATTTGGCGCCACCCCCTCCACCACCATGCGGTAGGCACGGTACTGCTCCTCCTCAGTGGGCAGCCCCTTGCCGGAGAGGAAAAGGTACTCGGTGCGGAAAAGGCCCACCCCCTGCGCGCCATGTGCCACCACGGAGTCGATTTCCTCGGGGAACTCGATGTTGGCAGCAAGCTCGACGTCTTTGCCATCCAAGGTGCGCGCCGGCAGCTCCCGCAGCCTTTCCAGGCGCTGCTGCAGTTGCGCAAACTCCGCCTGCCGACGCCGATACTCCTCAATCACGGCCGGTGATGGGTGAATGACCACCGTGCCGCGAAGACCGTCCAGGATCATCATGTCACCGGTTTGCACCAGCGCCGAGATCCTGCGCAGGCCAACCACTGAGGGCAGTTCCAGGGAGCGCGCTAAAATTGCCGCATGGGAAGTGCGCCCGCCCAGGTCGGTGGCGAATCCCAGCACTTTCGCCTTGTCCAAAGAAACGGTGTCAGACGGCGAAAGGTCACTGGCCACAACAATCGCCGGCTCGGCAAGCGGCGCCAGGTGGTCGGGTCGCTGCCCCTGGATGTGGCGGATGACCCGGCGCTTCACGTCGCGCACGTCTGCGGCGCGGGCGCGCAGATAATCGTCGCCGCCGGACGCCAACGAGGTTTGCATCGCCCGCATCACTTCGTAGAAAATCAGGTCGGCGTTCTTGCGCTCGCTGCGAATACGGCGGATAGTCTCGTCGATGACTACCTCGTCCTCTAACATCAACTGGTGAGCCTCAAAGACCTTGGCGCTCTCCTCGCCCAAGTCTCTGCCCACCTCGTGGCGGATGCGCTCCAGCTCTTGTCGCGCCTGCTCCACCGCCCGCTTGAAGCGCTCAATCTCGGCAGGCACCTCCTCCTCGGACAGATCGCGCGGAAAGATGTGCACCACGTCTCCCCCCAGGACAAAAGCCTTGCCGATGGCAATGCCTGGTGAGGCGGCGATGCCCTGGAGCGTCTGCTCCTGTTTTGACTGCTCCACTTCTTCCACGCCCGGCACCCCTCCCGTGAGAACCTACTGTTCATCGAAGGTACGCACTGTTATCAGTTCCTCCAGTGCGGCCATCGCTTCTTGCTCGTCAACTCCATCGACCCGGACCGTGATGGTGCTGCCCATCTCCGCCGCCAGGGTCATTACGCCCATGATGCTCTTGCCGTTGACCTCACGGCCGTCCTCGTTCTTGGACACATAGACCTGCGACTTGAACTTGCCTGCGGTTTTGACAAACAGCGCCGCCGGCCGCGCGTGCAGCCCCAACTGGTTTTTTATTGTGAACTGCTTGACAATCATGGGCAGTTGTGCCAAACGTCGCTCGCTGCGCAGGCCATGGCTCAGTCCATGGCCGCACCCACAAGTACCCCGGCCACCAGGAGGGCGAGTACCACTGCCGGCACGGAGAACCTACCGCTGCGCAGGGCCAAACAGGAAAGCAGTGCTGAGCCCGCACCCACTGCTAGGGACGAGGCGCCTGGCCCCAGCCATTTCCCACTGCTCGCCAACAGAAGGCCGAGAATCCCCGCTCCTGCAGTCGCCAAGCGATCGCCATACGGCTGAAACCTGCGCACCGAGATCCTCCTGACAACGTCAAACCCCTCGCGAAAGCCTTGAAACAAAGCATGAGCGCGGAACCATAGGTGCGGCACATTGTAGGCCAGCAAAAAGGCTATCACCCCCCACCAGCCGAGGTGCATCGCCAGAATGACCCCGATCATGGCGGCCATGGGCTTGGCCCGGGACCAGAACAGCGTGTCGCCGATGGCGCCCAAGGGGCCGCACAGCCGCTCCTTGAAGAGCCTTATGGGCCGATCCTCTGTCCAATTCTGCGCCACGGCCTGCTGTTCCAGTTTGGCCACTGCGCCCAGCACCCACGAAGCGGTAAAGGGATGGGTGTTGAAGAACTGCAGGTGGCGCTGAAGGAAGGCCCGGCGCTGCTCCTCCGTGCGAGCAACCCTCCTGGCAATGGGGAGCATCGCAAAGCAGAAACCCAGGGCGAGCATGCGCTCGAAATTCCACGAGCCCTGGATGAAAAAGGAGCGCCACCACACACGCCAGAGATCGCCTCTTCGCACCAGCTCGCGCATGGCTACTGCCTTGCACTTTCACGCCAAACAAAGAAAGAGCAAACCCACTCCCAAACCCGCAGCCGCTGCCCACAGGTTCCTCCGCGAGAGGAGCAGCATGGACACGGCGCCAACCCCCGCACCGATCAGAATCGCCCGCGTGAAACCAAACGCACCCTCCCAGGAGAGGGGCACCATGGCCACTACCCTGGAAAGCAGCCACACGCCCATAACGGTTCCGACTGCGGTGAGGACCGCACCCGCCACAAAGGACAGCACCACAGCAGCCACGTGGCAGGCCGCCACACCAGCCGCATCGCCGCGTGCTGCCGCCGCATCGGCACGGTGCAGAAGCGCGACGTTCGCGCGCCGGCAGCCGGTAACCACCGAGCCACCAACAAAGGCTACCACCACGCCCCAGGCGATGGCAGCACAGAGTAACACCTCGGGACGATTGATCGCCCGGCTAAGCCAAATGGCAACGCTTGCGCTCACCAAGGCTCCCACGTTCCCCTCGTTGATGCGCACCCCGCCCACCGGCACTTCGGCCAGCCACGGGAGCTCAAGCAGGATGCCCACGGTCAGCCCCAGCTGCAGGTCGTGAAGCACAAGCCCAGCCAGCGTACATGCCACTAAGGGATGCGAAATCAACACCTGGAAAGCAGCAGTGGTATCGCTGGCGACCACGCCTCCGATGAGGCAAATCAACAGCACTTCTTGCGAAGGAGGTGCCATTGCCCGCAGACACCGTCTTGAATTATATGCAATTCCTGCCTAAGAATCAACCGCAAAACCGCGAGGTCGCGGTCACGGGGCGCAGCCCCTCATGCCACCCGCGCCACCAACTGCTCGCTCAGCTCCACGAGGGCGTCCACTGCTTGGCAGGGCCGCAAGACCGAAAGCGCGTCGCGCGCCGCCTGCAGCTCATCCCGGACCACTGCCTCCGCTTGCGCAATGACGCCCAGCGCGCGGAACAGCTCTTCCACCTGGTCCAACTCCTCGGTGGTCAGGGAGCGCCCAAAGTGACCCATGAGCCAGTCCCGCTGTTCGTGAGACATAAGCGGTTGGGCAGCCACCACCAGAAAGGTCTTCTTCCCCTGCGTCAGGTCGCTCCCCCGCGGCTTTCCGGACACTGCCGCCGGCGAAAGAAGGTCGAGCAGATCATCCTGCACCTGAAAGGCAATGCCCAAATGAGTGCCGTACGCGCGCAGCGCCGCCACCTCTGCTGCGCTCCCGCCGCCGACCAGACCGCCCAGTTCGCATGAGGTGGCCAGCAGACAGGCGGTCTTTTTGCGCACCATGAGCAGATAGTCGGCCATGCTCACCGGCGGGCGTGACTCAAACTCCTTGTCGAGAGCCTGGCCTTCGCACACCTCGATGATCCCCTGCGTGAACACCCTCGCCATCTCTGTCAAGCGCGGCGAGGGCTGGCTCAACAGCGCGCGATAGGAGAGGGCCACCAGACCGTCGCCAGCCAAAATGGCGGTGCCCACATCCCATTTGACATGCACGGTGGGCCGACCGCGCCGCGTGTCATCGTGGTCCATGATGTCATCATGAACCAGCGTGAAAGTGTGGAGAAGTTCCACCGCTGCAGCCGCCGGCACGGCCGCTGCGGCCTCGCCGCCTACGGCCTCTGCAGAAAGAAAAACCAACAGCGGACGAATCCTCTTCCCGCCGCTGTCGATCAGATAGCGCATTGGCTCGTAGAGAAGCCGCGGTTCCTGCGCCGCACAGAGCTCCGCCAACGGCGTTGCCAACAAGGCGCGCAGCTCACGCGCCTTTTCCTCAAGAACTCCCACCCTCAGCGGCCCTCCATGAATCGGCCTTTCAGGAAGTAGCGCACCTCGCGCAGCCGCTCAACCTCGGCGCACCCGGTTAGGAACATGGCCAGGCGGAGCTCTTCGCGCCATTGGGCGATGAGTTCCTCGACGGTCGGCCCCTCCTGCGCGAACAGAGCCTTCAGGAAAGGTGCGGCAGCCCCCGCCATCTCCGCGCCAAGCACAAGGGCCTTGGCCACATCCAAGCCGTCGCGCACTCCGCCGGATGCAAGCACATGCAGGCCTGGGATGGAACGGAGCTCCTGCAAACACAAAGCGGTGGGAATGCCCCAGTCCCAGAATTTCTCCGCAAGACGTGGATCTGCGCCGCGGTAATACTCCACGGCAGCCCATGAGGTGCCGCCCGCCCCGCTCACGTCGATGTAGCGGACGCCGATGTCTGCCAATCGCTGAGCCACTTCCTTGGAGATGCCTGCGCCGGTCTCTTTCACAATGACCGGCACCGGCAGTTCCTCCACAAGCTGCTGCAAAGCGGCCAACACGCCGCCGAAATCGGTGTCTCCCTCTGGTTGCAGCGCCTCGTGCAATGGGTTGAGGTGGACCGCCAACGCATCCACCTCCACCATGCGCAGGATGCGCTCAACGGCGCCAAGTCCTCCCCTCTGCGCCACCTGCGCCGCCCCGATGTTGCCGACCAACGGAATATCCGGCGCCAGCTCCCGCACCGCACTGAAGCTGCGGAGGTGCTGCTGATTCTCCAAGAGCTGCCGCTGGCTGCCCAAGCCAAGAGCCACGCGCTGACTCTGACAGGCCTGCGCCAAACGCGTGTTCACTTCTTCTGCCTGGGCAAAGCCGCCGGTCATGCCGGTTATCATCAGCGGCATGGAGAGGGCCCTGCCGAGAAAAGTCGTGCCAGTGTCAACCCTGTCTAAGGCCACCTCCGGCAGGGCACAGTGCACGAGCTGCATCTGCTCAAAGCCCGTGGTGAGCCTCCGGAAGCTCACGTCCTGCGACAGGCAGATCTCCAAGTGGTCCGCTTTGCGCGCCGCAACACGGTCACCGCCATTTGTGTGGCTCTTCTCGTCGCCTGACCCTGTCAAGTCCCTCTGCTCCATCTTATAGCCCCGTCGGGTATGGGTCAAAGGTAAGCAAAATCCGATTCCCTGTCAAGGGAAAGTTCCCTGTCTGCGGCTCTTGGACACGCAGAATTTACTTGCGCCTGTCAGCTTTTTTTCTTAACATATGCAGGCCCGTGGCGGCCAAGCACAAGGAGGAAGCGACGATGGAGGAGTGCCGACCGATTCACCAATGAAAGGACGCTGATTGTCCGACGCCCTCTACAAGGCTCTGCGCCTGCTGCGCTGCTTCTTTCGTTATGAGGTGGCAGGCCTGTCTAACTTGCCCACTACTGGGCCTGCGCTCCTGGTGGCCAACCATGTGGGCAGCACCGGTCCCATCATGCTCTTCTTCTCTCTCCCTGTGCGTTTCCACCCTTGGGTGATTGCCGACCTCACGGATCGCCGCCGGTCGCCGAGCTATCTCCTGCAGCAGTTCGTGCAGCCGACCCTGCATCTGGAGGGCTACTTGGGGCGCCTGCTTGCCAAGCTCATCAGCACCATCACCGTGCCGCTTCTGCGCAACCTGGGGTGCGTGGCTGTGGAGACGCACAGCACCTGGACAGGGGCAGCATTCCGACGTAGCCTTTCGCTCCTTTTCCACGGCAGGAACATCCTCATCTTTCCCGAGGACCCGGCTCTGCCCATGGATCCCGCCACGATGATGTACCCATTCAAATTCGGCTTTGTCCACCTCTGCCAAATGTATCGGGACCGCACGGGCCTGTCCCTGCCGGTGGTTCCCATTGCCGTTCACCCTTTCCGGCGCCACATCTCCATCGGCCTGCCCCAGTACTACGAGGGCAATGGCTACGCCGAAACCGAGGTGGCCCCGTTCGCTACGCGTCTTCACGAGCTCGTCCGGGAGCTCTACCTCAGTGTCCCTACTGCGCCCTTCTACACGCCGAGCAAATGACCCCGAAGGTTCTTAACAAAGCGAAGGAGTAGCTGGCCATGCGCAGGCGAGTGATCGCAGTGCTGAGCAGTCTTCTCATCGTGGTCTCGGTGGGCAGCGGACAGGCTCCGCCGGAATTCGACCAATTCTTCGTCGACAAGGCTTTGCGTGTGGAGCTCTGTCAGGTGGGCGATGCGCACGAAGAGTTCATCACTCTCCACCGGCTGTGCGAGGAGCCAACCTGGCCGGAGACCAGAACCCAGCTCCTCGATCCCTTCAACAACGGTCGCTACACGGTGAAGCTTTACGACGTGGCCAGCAATCGGCTCATCTACTCGCGCGGCTTCGACTGCATGTTCGGCGAATACAAGACCACCACCCCTGCCTTACAGCACAGCAAGCGGGTCTTTCAACGGGCGCTGCGCGTGCCTTATCCCAAGTACCCCGCTTTTCTGGTCATCGAGGCGCGGGACAAAAAGAACATCCCCCATGTCCTGTTCACGACCTCCATTGACCCCAATGACTACCACATCATCCGTGAAAGCCCCGCGGGCGACGCGGAAGTCTACGAGGCCCACGTGGTCGCCCCTCCCCAGGGCGCAGCGGACTTTGTATTTGTTGCCGAGGGGTACACGGCGGCCGAGGGCGATAAATTCAAGAAGGACGTGGACCGCTTTGTCGGCTACCTCTTGGCCACACCGCCCTATGCCGAACACAGCGACCGAATCAATGTGCGCGGCCTGTTCAAGCCTTCACCAGAGTCGGGGATGGATGAGCCCCGGCAAGCATCCTTCAAGCGAACTGCCTTCAACGCCTCCTTCAACGCCTTCGACCTGGACCGCTACATGCTCACCGAGGAGAACTGGCTGCTGCGCGCCACCGCCAGCCAAGTGCCCTACGACGCCATTGTCGTGCTCGTCAACAGCGGGCGCTACGGTGGGGGCGGCATCTACAACGACTATTGCATCACCACGGTGGACAACGCCGCCAGCAAGCGCGTCTTTTTGCACGAGCTGGGCCATTCCTTTGCCGGCCTTGCTGACGAATACTACGCCTCCGAGGTGGCTTACAACGAATTCTACCCGCCAGGCGTCGAACCGCTGGAGCCGAACATCACCGCTTTCCTCAATCCAGACCTCCTCAAGTGGAAGGATCTGGTTTCGCCTGGCCTGACGCTCCCCACGGACTGGGGCAAAGAGCGCCTGGACAGCTTGCACGCGGAGAGGCAGAAGGCGAACCGCGCCATGGCGCAGGAGCTGGAGCACGCCAGCAAATCAGGGGCAAGCCAGGCACAGCTGGACAAGATCCGCGCAAAGTACCGCAAGACCACCAATCGCCTGGACTCGCAGATAGAAGAGGTGCGCAAGCAATACGCCCACCTCCGGGACAAAGTCGGCGTTTTTGAAGGCGCAGGCTACGCCTCCAAAGGCCTCTATCGGCCAATGGTCTACTGCCTGATGATTTCCAGTCCAGACGACCAGTTCTGCAAGGTCTGCCAGCGGGCCATTGCCCGCATGATTCGCTACTACGCCGGGGAGTGACCGGACGGTCCAGTATTGCCGAAGAGTTCGAACCTGACGGTCAGAGAAAGGAGGGAAGACGGCAATGCTTGTGAACAGGCGCGGCTTCATGAGCTCCATGGGAGCAGGGACCTTGGCAACACTGCTCATGCCGGCTCTGGGCGAGAGCTTTTCGGCGCCACGGGCACGCGTTCCTTGGCGCGCACCGCGAGGTAAGGGCCTCCGTCCACCGCTCCTCACACCCCTGCCCGCGTCGGCCGTTCGCCCTCTGGGTTGGTTGCGCGCCCAGCTGCGCATCCAAGCCGATGGCCTGACCGGCCATCTGGACGAATTCTGGCCTGACGTGGCCCACAGCAAGTGGTTCGGTGGCGACGCCGAGGGCTGGGAACGGGCCCCGTACTGGCTGGACGGCCTCATCCCTCTGGCGTGGCTTCTGGACGACGCGGCTCTCAAGGAGAAAGCGACCACCCGCATCGAGCAGATCCTTGCCGGCCAACGCGAGGACGGCTGGTACGGCCCCTATGTGCCCCCGGAGCAAGGCGCCAGCAAACAGTACGACATCTGGGCCTTCTTCCTCATGAACAAGGTGCTCGTCCAGTACCACGAGCTCACTGGTGACGGCCGTGCCCTGCAGGCAGTGCTCCGTTGCCTCAAAGCCATGGACAAGCACCTACGCCGCTACCCCCTGTTCAATTGGGGCAAGTTCCGCTGGTTCGAAAACCTCATCGCTATCTACTACGCCTATCGGCACACGGGCGAGGCGTGGCTTCTTGACCTTGCCCGCCTCCACCACGAGCAGGGGTTCGACTACCCGAGCTTCTACCGCCAGGAGGACGTGACCGTGCCCACGCCGCGCCGCGGCCTGTGGAAATGGACCAAGCACGTGGTAAACACCGCCATGGCCGTCAAGTCAGGGGCACTCTGGTGGCAACTGAGCGGCGAGCCTGCGGACAGGCGCTTCCCTGCGGAAATGATCGCCCTGCTGGACCGCTACCATGGGCAGGTGAACGGCATGTTCAGCGGGGACGAATGCCTGGCCGGCAAGAACCCCTTGCAAGGCACCGAGCTGTGCGCCGTGGTGGAGATGATGTATTCGTTGGAGCACCTGCTTTCCATCTTTGGGGAGCCGGCGTTCGCCGACCGCCTAGAAAGAATCGCCTTCAACGCGCTGCCGGCCACCTTTTCGCCGGACATGTGGGCCCACCAGTACGACCAGCAGGTCAACCAGGTGCAATGCACCATCAACGAGGAGCATCTTTGGACCACCAACGGGCCAGAGTCGAACATCTACGGCCTGGAGCCCAACTTTGGCTGCTGCACGGCGAACATGCATCAAGGGTGGCCCAAGTTCGCCGCCCACCTGTGGATGCGCACGCCCGACCAAGGACTGGCCGCGGTGGCCTACGCGCCGAGCGCAGTGAGCGTACAGATCAAAGGCACGCCGGTGAGGGTGACCTTGGAGACCGACTATCCCTTCCGGCAGCAACTCTCCTTCATCGTCGAGAGCCAAGAGCCGGTACGCTTCCCCCTCTGGTTGCGCATCCCAGCGTGGGCCGACGGGGCAAAGGTGGATGCGCCCAAGCGAGCCTCATCGCCCCTGCCGCCGGGGAGCTTTGTCAAGATCGAACGGGAATGGCGAGGGACCACACGCCTGACCCTGGAACTCCCCATGCGGCCGCGCGTGGAGCGGCGCTACAACGACGCCGTCGCCATCGTGCGCGGGCCACTGGTGTACTCCCTGCTGATTGGCGAGGAGTGGCGGCAGGTGAACCAAGACAAGCCCCATCGCCAGCCGCCGCATGCCGACTGGGAGGTCCGCCCCACCACGCCGTGGAACTATGCCTTGCGCGTAGATGCCGCCAGCCCGGACCGGTCCCTTTCCTTCGAAGAACGGCCCGTGGGCTCGCCGCCCTTTTCGCCACAAGGAGCAGGCGTGGTGGCGAAGGCGAAAGGGAGCCTGCTTCCCAATTGGAAGCTGCAGCATGGCTGGGCAGGTGAAACCCCGCCGAGCCCGGTGCACTCCGACCAGCCGCTGCAGGAAGTGACGTTGATCCCCTACGGTTGCACCAACATCCGCATCACGGAGTTTCCGCAGCTGGCGGAGTAGACGGGAAGCAGCAAGGGACCCGCACGTCCACGGCAGAGCGCGAGCGCATAGAAAGCTGGGGGGCGAAACGATGAGGGGAACGTGGGTTTCTTTTGCTGTCAGCGCCTACCAGCTCGCATCGGTGGGCGGTATTTCGCGCCCCACTGGGCGCCAGCGATGCTGGTGGCCTGCAGCGTCACTGCCAGCCGTGCTCCAACCCAGCTTCGTACATCGCCACGATGTTCTCGGGCGGCGTGATGGGCTGGATGTTGTGACACGGCGCCAAGATGTAGCCGCCACCTTCACCTAAGATCCGCAGGTTGTCCATCACCTCCTGGCGCACCTCTTCCACCGTGCCAAACGGCAGCGTGTGCTGGTTGTCAACACCGCCGTGCAGCACTACCTTCTGGCCAAAGTCGCGCTTCAGTCCCTCGCGCTCCATGCCCGGGGTGCGCCACTGCAACGGGTTGAGGATGTCGATCCCCGCCTCGATCATGTCGGGTATGATGCGCCGAATGGCCCCGTCATTGTGGTGAAAAACGAACGCCCCCGCCTGGTGGACAAGGTCGATCATCCTTTTCATTCTGGGGAGGAAAAACTCGCGGATGACCTCTGGGGAGAAGAGCAGGTCGTTTTGGCCGCCCATGTCCTCGGCCACGTAGGTGTAGGTCACCTGGCCGGGCACCTGCTCATAGATGCGCAGCGCCTCCTGGTAGGAGAGCTCCAGCAGATGGTCCAAGCAGTAGTGCACCATCTCGGGGTTTTCCACCAGGTCAATAAAGGCCTGCACGTCACCGCGCAGGTACTTGTACGTCAAGAAGGGCTCGTAGAGGCCGCCAGCCAATGGCCAGCGGGTGTTCTCCTCGGCCTGCTTCTTGACGTCGGCATAGTCCCACCAGTCGGCACGCGGCCAGGTGTAGTTGCGCTCGATCTCGCTCACGGAGCGAAACTCCGCCAGTGGATGGTAGATGCATTCGCTGTAGGTGCCACTGCCATAATCCACTTGGCGGAAGCGGCAGCCGAATACGTCCGTGTCTGGCGGCAAGGAGGGACCGACGTAGCGGGGAGTGAGGCGCACGGGGGCATCGATGTGCAAGCGCGCAAAGAGCTCCTCTTTGCTGGAGCACCTCAGATGGCGCATCAGCTGTTCCGTCGTCTCCGGCGTGGCCCAATAGTCCATGGGCACGCGGTCCGGCTTCTCCCGCCTGAGCACGGCCAGCCACCTCTCGCGCGGTGTCATGGTCTCTTTACGCACGTTCGCCTCTGCTGCAAGTCCGGCAGGGTTCCAGGCAAAACGGCCGTCGGTGTTCTCCGACGGCCGTGCCCACAGCTCTCTGGGTTTTGCCTCGCCCGCCGCTACTCCTCCATGATCTCGGCTTCCTTCTTCTCGAGGAGCTGATCGATCTCCTTGATGATCTCGTCGGTCAACTCCTGCACCTTCTCTTGGTAGCGGTGCGAGTCGTCTTCGGAGATCTCGTGGTTCTTCTCGGCCAGTTTGAGCTTGTCGTTGGCGTCGCGGCGCACGTTGCGGACGGCAATGCGCCCCTCTTCGGCGATCTTTTTGCAGACCTTGACCAGCTCCTTGCGCCGCTCCTCGGTGAGTTCCGGGATGGGCAAGCGAATGAGGTGGCCGTCGTTGATGGGATTCAGCCCCAAGTCGGCCTTCAGAATGGCCTTCTCGATGGCGCCGATGACCGTGCGGTCCCAGGGCTGGATGGTGATCAGGCGCGGCTCAGGCACGCCGATGTTGGCCACCTGCTTGATGGGCACCTGCGCCCCATAGTACTCCACGCGCACAGCATCCAGCAAAGCGGCTGAGGCCTTGCCCGTGCGGATCTTGGCCAGCTCGGCAGTGATGTTTTCTACGCTGGCGCGCATCCGCCGCTTGGCGTCCTGGAGGATCGTTTCCGGTTTGTTGTCAGCCATTGCTCTCACCACTCACTTTCGTTCCAACCTTTTCACCCAATACCACGCGCAAGAGGTTACCAGGCTTGTTGAGGTTGAAGACGATAATGGGCAGTTTGTTGTCCATGCACAAGGTGACCGCCGTGGCATCCATCACCTTGAGCCCCCTGCGCACCACATCCATGTAGCTGATGGCATCGAACATGGTGGCGTCCTGGTGCTTCATCGGGTCGGCGTCATAGACGCCATCCACCTTCGTGGCCTTGAGAATCACTTCGGCGTCGATCTCCACGGCGCGAAGAGCGGCAGTGGTGTCGGTGGTGAAGAAGGGGCTCCCCGTGCCGGCTGCGAAGATGACCACACGCCCCTTTTCCAAGTGCCGGATGGCGCGACGCCGGATGAACGGCTCGGCCACTGCCTCCATCTTGATGGCCGTGAGCACACGGGTGGGCACCCCTTTGCGCTCCAGGTAGTCTTGCAGAGCCAGGGCATTGATCACCGTGGCCAACATGCCCATGTAGTCGGCGGTCACGCGGTCCATGCCGCGTGCGCTGGCGGACAGGCCGCGGAAGATGTTGCCACCGCCGACCACGACGCCCACCTGCACGCCATGCTCTCGCACCACGCGGATTTCGTCTGCCACGGTGCTGACCACCGCAGGATCGATGCCCAAGCCCTGCTGGCCCATGAGGGCCTCGCCGCTCAGCTTCACCAGGATGCGCTTGTACACGGGTTGTTGCACGAATCTGCCTCGGTGCGCTTTACGCTACGAAAAAGCCGCTGGCATCAGCTCAACCAGCGGCACCGAACGTTCCTATTCGCCAAGCTGGAAGCGGACAAACCGCCTGACCACAATGTTCTCGCCCAACTTGGCAATGTATTCGGTGATGAGGTCATTGACCGACTTGTTCGGATCTTTGATAAAACTCTGCTCCAACAGACAGACTTCCTGGTAGAATTTCTCCAGCTTCCCCTGGGCGATGCGTTCCACCACCTGTTCCGGCTTGCCTTCGTTGCGCGCCTGCGTGCGGTAGATCTCCAGCTCCTTCTCGATGACCTCTGCCGGCAGCTCCTCGCGGCGTACCACTCTGGGGTTCGCTGCCGCCACCTGCATGGCCAAGTCCCGTGCCAGGGTCTTAAACTGGTCGGTCTTGGCGACAAAGTCGGTCTCGCAATTCAGCTCCAGCATTACCCCCAAACGGCTACCGGGGTGGATGTAGGACTCGATGACTCCTTCGCGTGCTTCGCGGCCCGCCTTTTTCTGGGCGGTGGCGATGCCCTTCTTGCGCAGTACTTCTATCGCCTTGTCCACATCCCCTTGCGTTTCTTCGAGAGCTTTCTTGCAATCCATAAAGCCGGCGCCAGTCTTTTCGCGCAAAGCCTTTACCTGCGCAGCCGGTACGTCCATATCTTCGCTCCTTCCCTATCCTATTCCTTGCTCAGGTCTTCCCATTCCGGGGCATCTGGGGCAACGTCTTCTTCAGGGACTGGCGGCTCGCCCACCTGCTCTTCCTCCTCTGGCGCGGGCGGCACCAGCGCCGTCCCTTCTTGCGCCTCGATAATGGCATCGGCAATGGCGCGTGTAATCAGGCTGATGGACTTGAACGCGTCGTCGTTGGCCGGGATCGGAAAATCGATGGGATCCGGGTCAGCATTGGTGTCGACGATGGCGATCACCGGGATATTCAGGCGGTTTGCCTCCGCCACCGCAATGGCTTCCTTCTTGGTGTCCACCACGTAGAGCGCACCTGGCAGCCTGGTCATGTCGGCGATGCCGCCAATGGCCTTGAGGAGCTTCTCGCGCTCCCTTTCGCGGGCGAGGATCTCTTTCTTGGAGAGGCGGTCGTAGGTGCCGTCGGTGGCCATCTTCTCCAAGGCTTTGAGGCGCTTGGCGCTCTTCTTGATGGTGACAAAGTTGGTGAGCGTGCCACCCAGCCAGCGTTCGGTCACGAAGAACTGCCCGCAGCGCTCAGCCTCGGCGCGGACGATGTCCTTGGCCTGCTTCTTGGTGCCCACGAAGAGGATCTTTTCGCCGCCGCGCACGATGCGCGCCACCTCCTCGCACGCGCGCCGCAGGCAGGCCTCGGTCTTTTTCAGGTCGATGATGTGGATGCCGCTGCGTTCCATAAAGATGAACTTTTTCATCTTCGGGTTCCAGCGGCGGGTGAGGTGGCCAAAATGACAGCCGGCCACCAGGAGGTCTTGGAGAGTCACCTGTGCCATGCACTTCACCTCATGTTGGGGTTCAACCTCCACCTCTCCTCTGGCCCCTAAGAACCGCCCAGGGCGGCACCCCTCAGGGCATAGAGAGGTGTGCGTAATGCCATCGATAGATGGTTATCGCTTGGAGAACTGGAAGCGCTTGCGCGCGCCTGGCTGCCCGTACTTCTTGCGCTCCACCATGCGCGGGTCGCGCGTCAGGAAGCCCTGGCTGCGCAAGGTAGGCCGCAACGTCTCGTCGGCCTTGACCAGCGCGCGGGAAATCCCCAGGCGCACCGCCCCGGCCTGGCCGGAAAGTCCCCCGCCATCCACGCGGGCGATGATGTCGAACTTGCCCAAGGTGTTGGTAATCTGCAGGGGCTGCTCGATGATCATCTTCAGCGTCTCGCGCTTGAAGTAATCCAGGAGCGGCCTGCCGTTGACGATCATCTGCCCCTTACCGGGCATCAGACGCACGCGCGCCACCGCATCTTTGCGTCTGCCAACTGCCAAATAGTGTACCGTCTTGGTTACCATATCCCTTCAGCTCGAATGCGTACACGCCGCTCAGTTCAGCGGCAGCGGTTCCGGTTGCTGGGCCTGATGCGGATGCTCCGGCCCAGGGTAGATTTTCAGCTTCTTGAGCAGCTTCCTGCCCAGACTGTTGTGCGGCAACATCCCCCACACCGCATGGCGCAACACCCGCTCCGGCTTCTCGTGGATAAGCTTGCGATACTCTTCAACCCGCAGCCCGCCTGGATAGCCGGTGTAGCGGTAGTAGCGCTTCTGCTCGGTCTTCTTGCCTGTCACCTTGACCTGTGCGG